>JBGOUW010000025.1:0-17865 GCA_041477755.1 Binatia bacterium | reverse complement strand
GTGGTGCGATCGCGATCTTGTTCGCCGCGAGCTATCCCGAGCGTGTGTCCGCCCTTGTCCTGATCGATACGCCCGCGAGGTCGGCGGCGGCACCGGACTATCCCGAGGGGATGTCCACGGCGGTGGCCCAGAGCAATGCCGCACGCATGCGGGCGAACTGGGGAACGGGCCGTGGCACACTGAGCATCACGTGTGACGCACGCGACGAACAAGCGGCCCTCGAGGCGCTCGCCGTGCTGGAGCGCAGTATTGGGACGCCGCGCTCCTTCGTTCGCCAGTTCGAGCTCACCCGGCAAACCGATGTACGCTCCGCGTTGCCGCTCATCGACGTGCCGGTACTCGTGCTGCACTCGCCGAGCTCGCCGTGGCCGGTCGGCCTGGCGCGGTACACGGCCGAACACATCCGCGGCGCACGCTACGTCGAACAGCCCGGCTTTGGGAGCTGGGACCCCATGAAGCAAGACGCCTTCATCGACGTCATCGAGGAGTTTCTCACTGGTCAGCGCCCGCCCGTTGGCGACGTCGACCGCGTGCTCGCCACCGTGCTGTTCACCGACATCGTCGACTCGACGCGGCGCGCCGCGGAGCTCGGTGACCGGCGCCGGCGCGCCGTGCTCGACGCGCACGACACCAGCGCCGCCGCCGAGGTGGCGCACTTCCGTGGGCGGGTCGTGAAGCAGACGGGGGACGGACACCTCGCGGTCTTCGACGGCCCCGCCCGCGCCATCCGCTGCGCGCAAGCAATGGCTGCCGCCGCGCGTGGCCTCGGCGTGGAGCTGCGTGCCGGACTCCATACCGGCGAGATCGAGCAGCGCGGTGAAGACGTGAGCGGACTCGCGGTCCACATCGGCGCCCGCATCGCCGCGCTGGCGGGGCCGGGCGAGGTGCTGGTTTCGAGTACGGTGCGCGACCTGGTCGTCGGCTCGGGTCTCGAGTTCGACGACCGTGGTGGGCACGAGCTGCGCGGTGTCGCCGGCGCGTGGCGGCTCTTGGCAGCGCGGGTGGGCAAGTGAGCCGATGTCGGCCACCAGCAATTGAGCCATTGAGCGATTCATCGAGTCAGTGCAGGTCATTGCGATGGCGCTAACGGAATTGCAGGTCGGTACCGCGCGGATTGAACTCGTGCGCGGCGACATCACGCAGCAAGACACCGACGCGATCGTGAATGCCGCCAACACGACGCTGCTCGGCGGTGGCGGCGTCGACGGTGCGATTCATCGCGCCGGTGGTCCGGCGATTCTCGCCGAGTGCCGTAGGCTCGGCGGCTGCGCCACCGGCGACGCCAAGATCACCACCGGGGGAAAGTTGCCGGCGCGCTACGTCATCCACACCGTCGGGCCGGTCTTCCATGGCGGCGGCAGCGGCGAGTCGTCGCAACTCGCCAGCGCGTATCGACGCAGTTTGGAGGTTGCGTCAGCGCACGCGATTCGCTCGCTCTCGTTTCCATCGATCAGTACCGGGGCGTACGGCTATCCAATCGCCGACGCGGCGCGCATCGCGCTGCGCACGGTGTCCGACTATCTCGGCGCGCACCACGACCTGGCGCTGGTGCGGTTCGTTCTGTTCAGTGCGAGCGACTTGCAAACCTACGCGAGCGCACTCGCCGAGATCGCTGGCTCCGTGTAGGGGCACAGCTCGGTGTGCCTTGGGGCGCCGTCTCAGCTGCGGGCGCGGCTCGCGAGACGCCGCAATGATGCGCCGGTGAGGCGCGTCAGGATCCACTCCTTGCGCAACTCGGCCCCGATCTTTTCGTAAAACTTGATCGCCGGCGTGTTCCAGTCGAGTACCGCCCACTCCATGCGGCCGCAGCCCTTCTGCAGCGCGATGCGGGCGAGCGCCGCCAGCAGCGCGCGGCCGGCCCCATTGCCACGTTCGTCGGGAACCACGAACAGGTCCTCGAGATACAACGTCGGGCGCGCCAAAAAAGTCGAGTAGGTGAACACGTAGAGCGCGAAACCGACGAGCTGCTTTCCACGGCGGCAGATGAGGGTTTCGAAATACGGGCGGCGGCCGAATCCGTGGCGCAGGATGCGCGCGGCGTTGGCCTCGACCTGATCGCCGAGCCGTTCGTACTCGGCCAGGGCGCGAATCAGGCTAAGGATCGCCGGCACATCTCGCCGCGTTCCCCGCCGTATCCGCAGCGCAGGCTTCTTCATCTTCCTAGTGAAGGGCGGCCGGCTCGGGCGACGCTTCGATCTCCAGCCCCATGGCGGCCACCATCGCGTGCGCTTCGTTGTGCGCCTGCCCCGGCGTGGTGAGGTAGCCATCAACGAAGATCGAGTTGGCAATCAACAGCGCGAGCGATTGGAACCAGCCGAGATTGCCCTCGCGGCCGCCGGCGAGCCGAAGGTCGGTGGACGGATTGGCGAGTCGGAACAGGCAGAGCGCCTTCAAGCATCGCCCCGGATCGAGCTCGCGAGTCTCCGCCAGCGGTGTGCCGTCGATCGAAATCAGAAAATTGAGCGGCAGCGAATCCACTTGCAACTCACGCAGCGCGAAGGCGAGGTCGACGATGTCGTCGTCGT
The DNA here is from genome assembly GCA_041477755.1 of Binatia bacterium. Lineage (GTDB taxonomy): Bacteria > Desulfobacterota > Binatia > HRBIN30 > JACQVA1 > JACOST01. Next base: position 15,340 of record JBGOUW010000025.1, on the reverse strand, counting down.
CCTCACCCATGCCGATAATGCCGCCGCTACAGGTCTGCATACCGGCGCGGCGGACGTTCAGCACGGTGCGGACGCGATCGGCGTAGCTGTGCGTGCTGCAGATCACGGGATGAAAGCGCTCGGAGGTATTGAGGTTGTGATTCACCCAGCCGATGCCGGCGTCCTTGAGCTGATGCGCTTGGGCTTCTTCCATGATGCCGAGCGAGACGCACAGCTCGAGTTGCGGATACTCTGCTTTGATCGCGCGCGCCGCGGCGGTGAAGCGATCGATATCGGTCTCGCTCGGTCCGCGGCCGCTCGTCACCATGCAGTAGCGGCGCGCGCCGGCAGCGACGGCGCGGCGGGCATTGGCGAGTAGCTCCGGCACCGAGTCCAGCCGGTAACGCGGAATGGCCGCGTCGGAGATCGCCGACTGCGAACAGTAATGACAGTCTTCGGGGCACAAGCCGCTGCGTGCATTGCGCAGCAGGCACAACTTCACCCGGCGGCCGTGAAACTGCTCGCGCACGCGAGAAGTGGCACGCAGCAGCGCGGGCAGCTCCGCATCAGGACAGCGCAACACCGCGTACGCATCAGCGCGCGCCAGCGGCGCGCCGGCGAGCACGGCTTCCGCCAACGCGTCGAAGCGCGGCGACGCCATCGACTCGGCGGTGGGTGTCGCGAGGGACTGCATCGCTCGGCGTGGTATCAACACGCCGCTAGTGGCGCAAGCTGGGCCGCGCGGGCATCGCCGCAGCGGCAACCGGTGGCAACGCCGCCGGTAGAATGACCGCAGGGGTTGTGGAATGCTCGCACCAATGACCAGGCGAGGGTTTGTTCTCGGCTGTCTCCTGCTGAGCGCGTGCAAACCACCGGCGCCGCGGCCCGTGTCGCTCGCCCCGACGCCGGCGCTGCAAGAAGAAGCGTTGCGACCAATCGAGCGACCACAGCTCCGCATTCTCGACCTGCACGAAACCCCGAGCCCCGACGGCAAGCGGATCATGTTGACCGGGACGCTGAAGAACGACGGCGTCGGGCCGACGCACGAGCTCGTCATCAACATCGAGGGCCGCGATGACAACAACGCGGTCGTCTGCAGCGCCCAGGCCGTGCCGAGCACGGAAGAAGTGCTGCCGGGTGATACCGTGAGCTTCACCGCGACGCTCGACAATCGGCCGGAGACCGTCGACTATCACGTCGAAGCGATCGGTCGCTGAAGGTTCTCATGGACGTGTTCGATATCCTGCGCCGGCTGGTGCGCGCGGCGGTCGGCAGCGTGCCGACGTTGGATCTCCACGGCCTTGGCGTGCGTGAAGCGCTCGCGGAAACCGACCGCTTCTTGCGCGACGCGCAGGAAGACGGCGTCCGCCAGGTGCGTATCGTTTACGGCAAGGGTCACCGCAGCAAAGGCGGGCGCGGCGTGTTGCGCAGGGTCGTGCCACATTGGTTCGACACCGAGGGCGCGCCGCTGGTGACTGGTTACAGCCGCCAACCCGACGCCAGCGGCGCCGACGGTGGTGCGCTGGTGTGGGTCCGGCGGCGGCCCGCGCCGTGAGTCACTTCGGGGAGCCGCGATGACTGCGAGGTCCTGCCGCAACGGCACCCCGCTGACCGGAAGGATTCGTGGTTCAAGCATGCGTGATGGTGAAAGCAGTCGGTTGCGGCGCGCGTGCGCGCCCGCTAGCAAGGAAGCCACGGAGGGATGCATGGCTATCGTCGGACGAGTCAGCGAGGTGTGGCGCTATCCGGTCAAGTCGATGGGCGGTGAGCGATTGCAACGCAGCGCGATCGCTGCACGCGGCATCCCCGGCGATCGCGGCTGGGCGCTGCGCGATGAGCGCGCGGGAGAGATTCGCGGCGCGAAGAAGCTGCCGGCACTGCTGCGGTGCACGGCGCGCTATCTTGCCGAGCCAGCGATCGGTCTCGTCCCACCCGCGGAAATCACGTTGCCCGACGGTGTACGTGTTCGCTCGGACGATGCGACGGTGGCCACCCGCCTAACCGAGCTACTCGGCAGACCGGTCACGCTTTGGCCGCTGCAACCGGACACCGCTACCGATCACTATCGTCGCGCCGCACCCGACAACCCGGACATGCTGGCCGAGCTCCGCGAGATCTTTGGCCGCACCGACGACGAGCCGCTCCCCGATCTGTCGATCTTTCCGCCCGAGATCATGGAGTACACCTCGCCGCTCGGGACGTACTTCGACGCGTTTCCGCTGCACTTGCTGACGACCGCATCGCTCGCAACGCTGAGCGCACGCACGCCAGGTGCGCGGTTCGAGCCGCGGCGATTCCGCCCCAATTTCGTCATCGAGCCGGTTGGCGACGCGAGCGGCACCAGCAGTGGATTGATCGAAAGCGCCTGGTCCGGCCACACCCTGCGCATCGGCAGCGCGCGCATCAAGATCGAGATGCCGTGCGTGCGCTGCGTGATGACGACGCTGCCGCAAGGCGACCTTCCCAAAGACCCGTCGGTCCTGCGCACCATCGTGCGCGACGCCGCACAGAATCTCGGAGTCTATGCGACGGTTGCCACGGCCGGTAGCGTCAGCGTTGGAGACGAGGTGGCGATGGAGTAGGCCGGTCCAAGATCCAGTCCGAACGTAGGGGCGCTGCTTGCTGCGCCCAGCCCCGGGGTAGGAGGCGCTTCAGCGAGATAACGGACAGAGCGATGTACCCAGCACGCCGCCGCCCTCTTCGCCTGCGCGACTACGACTACGCGAGTGCCGGTTTCTAGTTCCTCACGATCTGCACGTACAAGCGTGAGTGTTTGCTGGGCCAGGTAGCCGATGGGTGTATGCAAAGGTGCTCCGGGTGCCGCCGTCACTCAGGCGTGGTTTGGCTTGCCGAGACGTTTCCCCTCAGTAGTGCTCGATGCGTTTGTGGTGATGCCGAACCACGTCCACGGAGTTGTGGTCCTGCGGCAGGCAGATGCCGCCCCGGGCCCCGCCGCCCCGGGCGCAGCAAGCAGCGCCCCTACATGCCCCGGTCCTGCACAGCCCCGGGACGCAGCAAGCGGCGCCCCTACGCTTGGTGCGGTTGTGCGTGCATTCAAGTCAACCTCAGCGATTCGCGTCAACGAACTCGTGTCGCGTTCGGGTGCGATCTGGCAGCGCGGCTTCTACGAACATGTGGTGCGTGACGAACCGTCGCTGCTCCGGATCAGGGAGTACATCGCGACGAACCCACTCCGATGGTCACTCGATCGGGAAAACCCCATGCGGACTGGAGACGATGATTTCGATCGTTGGCAGAAAACGTTTGCGCTAACCGGCGAGCGGTGAATGGTGGGGCGAACGTAGGGGCGCTACTTGCCGCGCCCCTCCCGCTTGCCGCGGTGGTTGATCGCTTTCGTTACACGTGCAAGACAGGTCGAATCCAATGACCACATACGCCGCTGATCTCGCCGCGGTCCGCAACGCCGCGCAGCGTATCGCCAGCGTCGCCCATCGCACTCCGGTTGCCACCTGCGCGACGCTCGATGCACTGGCGGGGCGACAGCTCTTCTTCAAGTGCGAGCAGCTGCAGAAAGTCGGCGCGTTCAAGTTTCGCGGCGCGGCCAATGCGGTGATGAAACTGTCCGACGCCGCCGCAGCGCGAGGGGTGGTCACGCACAGCTCGGGCAATCATGCGCAGGCGCTGGCGCTCGCCGCCAAGCTGCGGGGCATTCCGGCGCACATCGTCATGCCGCGCAATGCGTCGGCGGTGAAGCGGCGGGCGGTCGAAGGCTACGGCGCGCGCGTGATCGAGTGCGAACCGACGCTGAGTGCGCGCGCCACTACTGCAGCCGCAGTGGTCACCGAGACCGGCGCCACCTTCATTCATCCCTACGATCACCCCGACATCATCGCCGGCCAAGGCACCGCGGCGCTGGAGCTGTTGGAACAAGTTCCCCGGCTCGACGCCATCATCGCGCCGGTCGGTGGCGGCGGGCTGCTCTCCGGCACGTGCATCGCCGCGAAGGGACTCGCCCCGTCGATCCGTATCATTGCAGCCGAGCCCCAGGGCGCTGACGACGCGGCGCGCTCGCTGGCGGCGGGCAAACTGATCCCCCAAACCGCCCCGAACACGCTCGCCGACGGCCTCCTCACCAGCCTCGGCGAACTGACGTGGCCGATCATCCGCGACCATGTCGAACGCGTCGTCACCGTCAGCGATGCGCAGATCGTCGCCGCCATGCGTCTCGCCTGGGAGCGGGCGAAGCTCTTGATCGAACCAAGCGCGGCGGTGGCGCTGGCGGTGGCACTCAGCGAGGAGTTCAAGATGTTGAGGAATATCGATCGCGTGAGCATCGTACTGAGCGGCGGCAACGTCGACCTCGATCATTTGCCGTGGTAGCGTCTCGCGGCTCACAAAATCATCCAGGAGGGCTTCGACGTGGCAGACCGATTGACCGGTAAAGTAGCGGTGATCACCGGCGCCGCCAATGGCATTGGACGCGGGACGACGCTGCGATTTCTTGCCGAAGGCGCGCGCGTGATCGCGGCTGATCTGAATACAACCACCGGTGCGGAGATGCTCGAACTGGCCGCGCGCGCCGGGCACCGCGAGCGCGTCCGCTTCATCAAAACCGACGTGGCGCAGGAAGCGGACGTCGCCGCGGCAATCGATCTCGCCGTCTCGGGATTCGGCCGCCTCGACTGCGTCTTCAACAACGCCGGCGTAGTCGGCGCGATCGGACCGATCGATCAGCTCAGCACCGACGACTGGGACTACACGTTTGCCGTGCTGGTGCGTGGAGTCTTTCTTGGCATGAAGCACGCCGCGCGCGTGTTCAAACGGCAGGGCGTTGGCGGCGCGATCATCAGCACCGCGTCGATCGCGGGCCTCAGCGGCGGCGACGGGCCGCAAGCCTACTCAGCGTCAAAGGCGGCGGTGATCAACCTGACCCGCGCCGTCGCGGTCGAGTTGGCGCCGTTCAAGATTCGCGTCAACGCCATCTGCCCGGGCGGAATTCTCACGCCGCTGCTGCACCGCGGCAGCCCAGAGATTATCCAGTCCGTGCTCGAGAAGTTGCAGCCGTGGCCCGAAGCGGGTCTGCCTGAGCATATCGCCGCGGCGGCGCTGTTTCTGGCCAGCGATGATGCGGCCTTCATCACCGGCGAGGCGTTGGTGGTCGACGGCGGCCTCACGGCGGCGGGCGGCAATGCGATGAAAGCGCTGGGGCAAGGCGAGCTGTCGCTCCAGGTCGTCGGCGTCGATCGTGGCACGACCGGGCTCGAATCCACCCTGCGAGCGATCGAGTAGCCCCGCCATGCGCCGGCCGATCGTCTACGACCACGAATACAATCGCTGCTTCGGCTGCGGGCCGCACAATCCCGCCGGCCTGCGCCTCCGCTTCTTCGAGACCGAAGACGGCGTCGAGGTGGAGTACAGCGTTCCGCCGCATTTGGAGGGCGCGGCGGGTGTCGTTCACGGTGGCATCCAAGCCACTCTGCTCGACGAAACACTGTGCATGACCGCGTACGCCAAGCTCGGACATTCGGTGGTTACCGGCGAGCTGAGCGTGCGCTACGTGCGCCCCGCGCCAACCGGCGCGCCCTTGCTCGCCCGTGGCCGCATCGTCGAGACCAAGGAGCGCAGCGCCTTCATCGAAGGCGCGATCTATCTGCAGTCGACCGGAGAAGAGCTGACGCGCGCCCGCGGGCGGTTCTTCCGCCACCTCGACTAGTCCAGTTGTGTGGGTGCTGGGGCGGGCCTGTGGCCCGCCCCGCTCGTATTGAAGAGCTAACGCACGAAGTACGATCCGAGGAGCAAGAACATCTCATCCTCGGTGGTCACGCCGCCGTGCACCGGGCAGGCGTCGCACACACCGTCGCCTCGACTCGGGACCGAATCACATGAGGCGTTGCGCTCGGCGTCGTTCTTCCCACCGCACGCAGCACCGACATGGCCCGCGACGCAATTCGTCGGCACGTAGCACGGACCGCCAATCACCGCCGGCGGCGAGTTCGACCGGGTCTTCACTTCGCTCGGATTGCTATAGCCGTTGTCGTACAGCGAGCAGTACGTGAAGGTGCGTTCGTCCGCCAGCGACTGCGTCCCCGGCAGATCCATCGGCGGATCGAAACGCACCACCGTCGGATCGTTGTAGACCAGGCTGAGGTACAGCATGTTGGTGGTCGCGTCGCGGCTGATGGTGCTGGCCGCGCCGGTGAGCGCGGTCTGCACCGACGCGACCAATTCGTCGACGGTGATCTCGCGATCACCGTTCACGTCCGCGCGCACGCACGCGTCGGCCGAGCCATCGCCGAGGGCGATGTTCATGCTGGCCACCAGCTCATCCACCGTCACACTGTCATCGAAGTTGCAGTCGCCGATGTGAATCGTGCGTGTCGACTGACACGGCGCGCCGGCGCAGATGTCGGGGCTGACAAAGTCGGTTCCGAGCGGCTCGCACGCGGCGCCGGCGTTGGCTCCGCCGGTGCAGGTGAACGATCCGCGGAACGCGCGGAAGCGTTTGCCGTGGCGATGGGTGTGCGAGGTGATCTCGAAGACGTGTGAATTGGGTGGGAACAAGAACGTATTGCAGACCTCCTGGGTGGTGAACGCCGGCACCGACATCGCGAAGATGTGATTGGCGTCAAAGATGTTCTCGACGATGTTCTCCTGTTCCGCCGGCGACGCGAAGGTCAAATTGATCCACGCTTCGAGCTTGCCGGGCGTGTCGGTGAGATTGAAGGAGTGAGAGTTCCACGTGATGATGCCCTTCAGCGGAAACTCGGTGTACACGCCGTCGGCGAAGGTGTGTTGCACGGCGGTCTGCTGCGTCCCGGTCACGCCGAAGGTGTTGAAGCCGAAGCCCGCGTCCGGCGGACCAAAGCCGATACAGCCAATGCTGGGCACGGGTTCGGTGGCGCATTCGCCGTCGCCGCATTCGCCAAGCGCGGTCGGATCGCATCCGGCGCCGTCGTGCGCACCGCCGCGGCAGGTGAACTCGCCCCACGCAGGATCGTCGGGCGCGGCGGTGCCGGTGTAGGGAAACGCGATCATGTGATGGCTGAGCGGGTCTTGGCGGATCTGGCTGCGCTTGAGGCGGAACTTGGTTCCGGTCGGATCGCGGAACTCGGCCGGAACCTTGTCGGTGACATCGAAATAGGTCGCGAAGCAGACTTCCTGTTCGTGCATCCGTGCGAGCACCAAGCGCGGCATGTGCAGTTGCACGCCCTCGCCGGCAGCAGGCGGCGGCAACGGGTCGATGGTGATCGGCTTCGGCGGTGGAAGGCAGGCATTGAGCAACTCACCGGTCTTCGCGACGACACCGTCGCGCGAGGCACCAAACTCGATCCAGCGGCGCACGGCCTCGACCTCGTTTGCGCTCAGCGCCGGCAGCGGATCGAGCGGCATGGCGCGCAGCGGCGCGTGAAACTCGCCCGGCAGCGTCTTGGCGGCGAGGTTCACAAACAGCAGACTGTCGTCGGGTTGCCCCGGAATCACGCGCTCCCATCCGGGCACGCTGTGTGACAGCTTACTGACCAGGCTATCGTAGGAAGCGCCGGCGCGCAGATCGAGTCCACTCGACATGGCTTCGCCGTGGCAGACCGCGCTGGCGCAGCCTTTGTTTTCGAAGATGGCCTTCTGAATCAATGCGAAGGTGCTGGGATACGACGCCTCGCAACTTGGCTCCGCGCGCGCGGGCCAGGCGGCAGCCATCACTGCACCCACCAGGACCAAGCCCATCGAAACGCCGCGCCGAAACCGCATACACCCTCCGCTCCGAATCGTAGAGAGGCACGGTAGCATCAGGCGCGCGGCTAGCTCAAGTCAATTTCTTCGTCAGCCGAAGCCGCTCTTGACTGATCGCCTCATCTTGCAGCAAAGGGATCCCCATGGCGAAAACCTCGACAACGCAGCTGAAGACCTTCTCGCTTCACTGGGGTAGCGGGATCATCGAAGAGGAGGTGCAGATCGTCACCGCGTATCACCGGCCGACTATCCAGCTCCTCAAGTTCACTGACGGTGAAGCGAAGGGCACGTACGAGATCCGCTTCTGCCACTACGATCACCACGGCCGTTTCCAGCGCTCACCGCTGATCGTCGACGAGAAGGATCTGCCGGCGCTGCGCAAGGCGCTGAAGGCCGCGCCAAGATTGCGCAAGCTGCTCGCGAAGGCATTCGCATAAGCCACAGGCTAGAAGCCTGTGCCACCATCATTGGGTGCCAGTAGGGAAATACACATAGCGGCACCGGCATCTTGCCGGTGTGTTCACGCGACCTGATCGAGATACTCCGACAGCCCGTAGCCGACGTGATCGCCGCAGCGCCATTCGGTCATGCCTTCGCTGATGCGGGTGACTTGGCCGTCTTTGCGATTGCGCAGCGGCAGCATCGTCAGCACCTTGCCGGTGATGTCGAAGTCGCCGACCGCGGTGTGCAGCTTCGCCGTGATGCGGTCGTGGTAGTGACCTTCGCCGATCCAATCGGTGTGGAGATCGAGATGGGTCACGAAGTGATTCTCGCCGTCCTTGAACACGAAACCCGATAGCAGCTCGGTGCCGTTGCGCATGACGATCTGCGAGCCCATGAAGCCGAAGTGGTCGTCAAACTCGCAGGTGAGCCAGCGGTAGTACGCCGGCGACTGCCACGAGCGCGGTCCCCACGAATGATCCCGCAGGCCGTGGCCGGTGAGCGGCGTGGTCTGACCGTTGATGGTGATGCTACCCACGGCTTTGACGTGCTGCTCGTAGTGACCCTTGGCGAATACCATTGCGCTGCTCTGCGCGCTGTTCTCCGCATCGCTCTCGCCGCCGTAGAGCGGGCTGAGTCCGGTGTAGTCGAGCTGCAGCGTCACCGATTGGTGCGGGTTGCTGGTGAACGCGCGTTTCGGGTTCTCCAGTTCGAGGGGCCGGACCAAGTACACCGCGGTGCCGTCATAGCTGACCCGCAGATGCTTCACCGGCTCGATCACCTCGAACTTCATGCCGCCGGCGTTGAACGCGGAGTTGTCGGCGATCTGCGGGCGCATGTAGTTGAACAACGCGGTGCCGTCGGGCTGATACACCGCGAGGGTCACCTCGGCGTAGCGCTCGTTGGCGCGGTTGCCGACGCGCGCGAAACCACCGAGCCGCGCCTGGCGGTCGTAGAAGTTGAAGTACATGCTCTCGTTGAAATTCGACTCGCCGGTGTTCTCGTGCATGTACTCGTCTTTGGGCTTCACGGCGTGCATGGAGGGGCTCCTTTCGAACGTAAATGGCTATTCGTGCGGCAACTGCCGCGTCGGCGAGTCGACTCGCGTGTACTCCGACGGGTCGAGATCGATTGTCGACTGATCCGTTTTGTGCGGCGCCGCGCTGCGGAGGCGACGACGGAAGAAGAGCGGTAATACGAACGCCGCCGCCAAACCACCTGTGAGCAGCGTTAACGCAAGCGAGAAGAATACCAGCAACAGCGGTGCGGCGATCAGCAGCGCCGCCCAGCTGGGCACGGTCGCGTGATAGATAGACTTTGGATCGCCGTCGTTCGGTTCTGTCATGGTTCACGATTCCTGATCAAGCGCTTCCAGGATTTCAACGAGTCGACGGATGCCGGTGCGCAGGTTCTCGATCGAGAGCCGCTCGTTGGTGCCGTGGACGCGGTTGTCGTCGTCTTCGGTGACTTCGAACGGGACAAACCCGTAACTGACGATACCTTTGGTGCGGAAGTAGTGACTGTCGGTGAATCCAGTCAGCACGCTCGGCACTACCGGGATGTACTCGCGCGCGGCGACCGCTTGCACCGCGCGGTACAGCGCGGTGTCGGTCGGCGACGACGACGGCGGAAAGCTGAGCAACTTCTCGATCGTGATCGCGTCGTCGTTGACGACTTGGGTGACGGCCTGAATGAACGTCTCGGGATTCTCGTCGGGCAGGAGGCGACAATCGACCTCGGCAATCGCGGTGCGCGGGATGACGTTGGTCTTGTTGCTCGCGTTCAACACCGTCGGCGCAATCGTGTCGCGGACCAGCGCGGCATCGTGACGATCGGCGAGGAATTCGCTGCGAAAGGCGGCGTCGCCCAACGCCAGCTTGAGATCACGATAGCCCGCGCGGCGGGCCTCCGGCGCGGTGTCGGCGAGCGCGGCGTAGTAGGCGGCGACTTCGGGCACCACGCGCACCTCGGGTTGATAGTGGTGCAAGCGGTCGAGCGCGCCGATCAGGCGCGTCACCGCCGTCTCCGGCCGCGGCGCGGAGCCGTGGCCCGCCTCGCCGGTAGCGGTCAGCTTCAGCCAGCACGGCGTCTTCTCCGAAACCGCGACCTCGTAGGCACGGCTACCGTCGTCGCGGATCTGGATGGCGCCGCCTTCGTTCAACAGGAACTCGGCGTCGCGCACGAGATCGAGGTGGTGGTCGGCGAGCCAACCGGCACCGTTGAGCCCGCCCGCCTCTTCATCCGCCGTGCCGACGAAGATGAGATCGCGCTTGAGGTGAATCCCGGCGCGCTTGAGCGCGATCATGGTGGTGGCGTCGACCGCGCCGACGCCTTTGCAATCCATCGCCCCGCGACCCCACACGTAGCCGTCGCGAATCGTGCCGGAGAACGGCGGCACATCCCAGCCGCTAGTATCCGCGGGCACGACATCGAGGTGATTGAGCAACACCAGCGGCCGCGCCGCGCCCGTGCCGGCGAGACGCGCGACCACGATCCCGCGTCCCTTGCTCGACTCCAACACCTGGCTGTCGATGCCGGCGTGCTTGAACTGCGCGGCGAGAAACTTCGCCGCGGCCACTTCGTTGCCCGGCGGATTGGTCGTGTTGATCCGAATGTACGCGCTCAGCAACTGCGCCGCCTGATCGCCCGTTTGCTTCCAATCGATGTCGGTCGCATGGGCGCTGAAAGGCAGCAGCGCGGCCCATACGCACAATCGCAGACCTCTCATCCCAGTCCCCAATCCCTAGCCCGCAACGCCACTCTCCTTCAGCTCCACGATGTATCCGTCGGGGTCGCGAACGTAGATCGACAGTCCCATCCCCGTCGCACCCATCCGCGGCACCGGCTGGTCGTCGATCAACTCGATGCCGCGCGACTTGAGCAACGCGATCAGTTCGGCCATCGGCGGGCGCGTTACCCGCACGCACAAGTGCATGAAGCCGCCGGCGTTCATGCCGACCGCGGGATCGTAGGTCGAGTCAGGAACGAGGTCGATCAGTTGGCCGCCGACCCGCGCCGAAACAAACGGTCGCGTGCCAGCGCGGTACTGATCGAGGAACTCGATCGGCAGGCCGAGCAGCTCGCGATAGAATCGCAGCGACGCGTCGAGATCGCGAACGCGAAGTACGAAGTGATCGAGCCCTTCCACTTGAATCGCCGCGTTCATGCTTGCTCCCGATGGTTCACGACGCAGCTACACTACTCACGACAACAATCACGATAACTTGGGCCGCACGTCGCGCGCGAAGCGCTCCATCGCGCGCACGAAGGTGCCAACCGACGTCGCCGGGTCGTGCGGAATGCCGAGAAAGAAATCGACCAGCACGTCACCGACACCGAGGTCGCGATAGGCGGCGAGACGCGCGACCATGTCGTCGGCCGTGGTGATCATCTGGCCATCGTCGCTGCCTTTGGCGTCGGCAAACCAGGTCGGTAATCGGAGGGAAATCGTGAAACGATCTAGCTTGCGGCCTGCGCGTTCGGCGGTACGGCGCAATGCGGTTATGCAATCCTTGGTGTCGCCGAGCGAGGTGCGCACCGGTTGCCAGCCGTCGCCGAATTCGACGGCGCGCCGAATGGCGCGCTTGCTGATGCCGCCGATCCACAGCGGTGGATACGGTTGCTGCACCGGCTTCGGTTCGAACTTCAAGTCTTTGAACGTGCGAAAGCGGCCCTGAAACTCCGGATCCTCCTTCGTCCACGCTTCCTTGTAAATCCGCAGATACTCGTCGGTCTGCTCGCCACGTTCGGCGAACTTCTGGCCGAGTGCTTCGAACTCGGGTTCCAGCCATCCCGACGCGGCGCCGAAGATGACCCGCCCATGCGACAGTTGATCGATCGTCGCGATCGTCTTCGCGGTGATCAGGGGATCGCGGTAAGGCACAATGATCACGCTGGTGCCGAGTCGCACTTTCTTGGTGACCGCCGCCGCGTAGGTGAGCACCGTCAGCGGTTCCCAGAAGCTCGATCCGAAGTAGCCGAGCACGACGCTGGGTGCGACGACGTGATCGCTAACCCAAATCGAATCGTAGTCGAGCGCTTCCGCGGTCTCGGCGATGCGGCGAATGTTCTCGGTGGTGCCGAAGCGGCCGAAGTGAGGGAGGTGAATTCCAAAGTGCATGGACCGCATCCTGCACCAGGACGTGGCGAGTGACAAGGAGCGGGGCCGTTCGATTAGCGCACAACTAACAACGTCGCCGCAGGCTGCAGGGTTTCGAACTTCGCCCACACGCGGCCGGCGCTGGCATCGAAGAACCAGCCGCTCTCTGCAGACTCAAGGCCGGCGAACGAATCGACGCGCGGCAGCGAGGTCCCGTCGAGTGCGACATCCGACACCGAATCGACCAAGAGCCGGACGATGTATCCGCGTGGGCGGCCGGCGATCTCGATCGTCCATTGCTCGCACAGCGCCGGGGGGGCGCACCCATCGGAGTGAGTGACGTGGAACGTGGAATCACCTTCGTCCTCATGCAGGGTGAATGCGGTTCCACTCGGCGGATACACGTCGAGCGTGAGACGCCCGTCGGACAGTGTCTTGCTGCCGTTGCCGTTCACGTCGCTGGTGACATCGAGCGGGATAATACCGCCGGCGCGCACGTACAACGGGATGCGTCCAAGTGGGGCCGGCGCGGTGATCGTGGCGGGCCCGTCGATGCGATGCGATGGATCGAAGTAGTCGATCCATGTTCCGCGCGGCAGGTACACCTCTCGGGTGCGATCGCCGACATGCCACAGCGGCGCAAAGAGCAGATCGTGACCGAGGAGGAACTCATCGAAGAGATTGCCGACCACGGGATCGTCGGGAAAATCGAACACCAGTGGACGCGCCAATGGACGACCGCTGGTGTGCGCGTCGAGCGCCAAGCTGTAGAACAGCGGCACCAGTTCGTGATGGAGCGTAACGAAGCGGCGGTAGATGTCGATCATCTCCGCATCGGGCTCGCCGTCGGGCGGCATCGACCACGGCGCATGCTGGCCGCCGCCTTGATTGCCGCCGCCGATTTCCATCAGCGGACAGAACGCGCTGAACTCGATCCAGCGCGCAAATACGTCGCGATCGCCGAACTGGTAGTACCCACCAGTGTCGGAGCCCCAGATCGGGAAGCCCATGAACGCGACATGCGCGAGCTGCACGATCGCGGCGCGCAGACCGAGATCGGTGGGCTCACCGATGCCAAACGCGTTGCGGCCGGTCGAGTCGCCGCCCCAGAAAATACCGTACTGCTGACTGCCGGCGTAACCAGCGCGGAGGTAGTGAACGAAGTCGGTGCTCAACAGCTTGTCGGCAAATGCGTTGTAGTGCACGCGAGCGTAGTCGATGGTGTAGCCGTTGATCATCTCGCGTCCGTTGCGACCATCGGCAAACACGTCGGTGGCACGGTTGGGCACGGCATCGGGCAGCTCGGTGATGTCGAACTCGCTGCGATCGAGTTTGATGCCGGAGATGCCGCGATCGATCAGCGTCTGCACCTTGCCCGTCCACCACGCCGCGGCAGCCGGGTTGGTGTAGTCGATCAAAATACTGCTGCGCGGTGCGTAATAGCCAAACTGGTGCGCATCGGCGGCGAACTCGCCCAACGCCCACGGCGCTCCGAATACGAAAATGTGATAGCCGCGGTGCGTGAGCGCGGCGAGCATCTTGTCGGTGTTGGGAAAGCGCTCGGGATCGAAGGTGAAGCTGGCGAAGCCGGCGTAGCCCGAGATGAACGGCGGCGGCGGCGAGTCGCCACTGGTCCACGGGCGGTCGAACTCGTAGTTGCCCGGCGGAATGCCGAGCGCTTCGTACATGGTGATGTCGTTGACGAGGTCGGCGTTCATCTCCACGCCGTCGAGCTGTGCCGGCGTGTCGATGCGATGCTCGTCGCGCCAGCGCAGATGGCGGAACCCCCAACGCGGCGGCACGAACGGCCGGCCAGTGAGGGCCGTGTATTCATCGAGGATCGCGTCGTGATCACCGACGAAGTACACCAGGCTGTGCTCGTTGGTGCGGCGATTGAACTCGAAGTCCATTTTGACCGTGGCAGAGTCGGTCTTCGCCAGGTCGTAGGTTCCGGTCATCGTCCCTTCGACATACGCGCCGTAGCCGCGCGAGCTGTGAAAGAAGGGCGTGTAGAGCGAGATCGTCGGCGTCACCAACATCGTGACCGTTTCGCCGCGGCGATCGAGCGAACCGACCGCGCCCGGCGCGATCTCGCTCGGCCCGCGGTTGTCGACGGAACGCTCCGTCAGTCCGTAGAAATGTTCGCCGGCCACCGCCCTCACCGTGCTGACGACGCGCGTAACCTGTGGGCCGGCGGCGGGGTGCAGGCACGTGCGGACGGAACGGGCGGTCGGAAACTCGATCGACCATTCCACCGTCAGCGTCCCCGCGTCGGCAGTCAGCGCGATCCCGCGGGCGGTGCGCTGCACATCACGCAGATGCTGCAGTGGTTCCGCGCCGCTGCCGATTTTCAGCGACGGCGCACCGGCGTTGGTGAGACCGGTGCCGGCGGCATCGCCGAGCGTGAGATTGCCCGTGAACTTGTCGAGCCGCGCCGTCGCAGCGTGCGAGCGCAGCGTCACGGCGGCCGCGTTTTCGCTCACGCGAACCTCATCGGATGCCACCGAGGTGAAGCGGAGATAGCCGGGAATGTCGGCCGCGGTCACCGCGGCGTCGTCGTTCCAGTCGTGCGTTGCGCACAGCGGATTCGCGCTGTCGAACACACACGTCGCAGTGCCGACGATCGGCGCGGTCTCAAGCGCCGCGACGGGGCGTGGAGCGGCGAGTGCGACCACGAACAGTGCAATCAATCGGCGCAGCGAAGTCACGGTGGCGCTGGCTAGCACTGTGCGCCCGACTTCTGCAACCTGAATGGTGGCCTGGCACCGACAATAAGTATCTGGCGTCTGGCATCTGCGGCGGTCTTCGGTATGATCAACCTCACATCGGAGGAGGATCTATGGACGCGAAGTACACGGGGATGACTCCCGACCTGTATACGTATCTGGTTGCGCACGGCACGGCGCGCGATGCGATACTCGATGATCTGTCGAGAGAGACCTCGGCGCTCGGGCCGATCAGCATGATGGAGATCGCCCCCGAACAAGGGGCATTGATGACCTTGTTGGCGCGCGCGATTGGCGCACGGTCGGCGATCGAGGTCGGCACCTTCACCGGCTACAGCGGCATTTGCATCGCCCGCGGTTTAGCGCCCGGCGGCAAGTTGCTGTGCTGCGACATCAGCGAGGAGTG
>JBGOUW010000016.1:0-19781 GCA_041477755.1 Binatia bacterium | reverse complement strand
GTCCACTCGGCGCGAGCGGCCTCCAGTTCGGTTTCGCGCTCGGTGGCGCGGGCCTGCCAGATGGACACGGCGTCCGCCTCCGCCGCGTAAAGCTGTTCGAGCTCCGTGATGCGAGTCGCGCGCGCGCACCGCTCGGCCTCGAGTGTGGCCAAGCGGGCGACCGACTCGCGCGCCGCGGCTTCGCCCGCGGCGACCTGATCGTGCAACTGGCGGAGGTGGCCTTGTGCGAGTTCGGTCGCGGTGCGCTGCTGTTCTAGCTCTCCGCGCGCCGTCGCCAGCTCCTGCTCGGCGGCCGTGCATTGCTGCTGCGCCGCGGCGCGTTCCGCGGTCAGCGCCTGAAGTTGTGCATTTGCCGCGGCGACTTGTCCCTGTGCGGCCTTGGCCTGGGCGTGCGCCGTTTCGAGTTGCCGCGCCGATTCCGTACGGGCCGCATCGAGCGCGGTTTCACCGTGGTGCAGTTCCGCCTCGAGCGTGGCGGTGCGGTCGATCAGCCCGCGGCGAATCGCTTCCCACGTCGCGGCCTGCTGTTTAAAGGAGTCGATCTGCTGATGTAACCGCTCCAGCCCCGCCTCCCTGCGCGTCGAATCAACGCGTGCTGCCGTCAGTTCGCACTCAAGTTCCACGCGTTGTTGTTGGGCGGTGGCTCGCTCTGCCTCCAGTTCGGCGACCCGCGCGGCGAGCGCGGGTGCCTCTCGGCGCGCAGCGGAGAGCTGCGCCTGTTCGGCTTGTAGCTGCTGCGTCCATTCGGCGCGGGCCAATTCCTGGTCAGCCTCGCGCTGCGCGGTGGTGGCCTGCCATGCGCGCGCCGCCTCGGCATGCGCGGTACGGGCCGCGGCGAGATCTGCTTCCACCCGCGCGAGGCGCCGCCGTTGATCGGCGAGTCGTTCGGCGAGCGTACCGAGATGCGCGTCGGACTCGAACCGTTGCCGATTGTGTTCGTGTTGCAGATTGTCGAGCGTGCGTGTCAGTTCGGTCTCGTGCGCGCGCGCCGCGGCGAGGTGATCGATCAGCTCCTGACCGACCGCTTCCAACTGCGTCAGGCGGTTCATCTGCTCGGAACGAATCTGGGCTTCGTGTGCCAACTGTTGGCGCGCAGCGTCGAGGGCGGATTGCACGCCCGCCCGTTCAGCGCTTACCCGGTTCAGCGTCTGCTCGACGGTCGCCGTATGGGTGCGCAGCTCTACCAGCTCCTGCGCGAAATCCGCCTGGCGCGCTGCGGCCGCGCCTCCCAGGAACTCGAGCTGGGCGCGCACGTCGGCCAGCTCCGCCTCCAGGGTTGCGAGACGCTGCGCGTCCGCTTCGCGACGGTGCGCGTCCGTTCGGAGACGCTGCGCGTCGAGGGCGTGTTCCTGTGCCCGTTCCTGCTCAACCCGCTGCAGCTCTGCAGTATAGATACCGCTTTCGGTTTCCAGATCGGCCAGTCGGCTGTGGGCCTCGTCGAGTTGGGCGGTCAGCTCGACATTGTCGCGGTCTAGTTGTTCGGCTTGCGCGCGGCTGCGCTCCGCCTCCGCTTGCGCTTGGCGGGCCCGTTTCTCCGCAGTTCGGTTTTCGGTCTCCAGTTGCGCACGGAGCGTCAGCGCGTTGTGTGCCAAGGCATCCATTTGCGCGAGCGCTTCACGCAAGTGTGCTTCGGTCACGGACGGCGCGGGCTCAGCGGCAGGAGCGCGAGCGGGTCGGGGCGCCTCCGTCACGCGCGCTGGCGTTTTCGAACGAGGGCCCGCTTTGCCCGTCGGCATCGGCGTCTTGAAGAAGTCGCCAACCGCGGCCTGACCCAACACCTTGGCGGCGAGGTTGGTCACGGTCTGTGATTTGAACGGCGTGGTCAGATACGCGACGACGTTGGGAGCAGCTCTGCAAGCCTGCTGGGCCTCACCGTCCGCGGGCCCAATCAGGACGATCGGAACCCGCGCGGTGGCGGCATCGGCGGCCAAGTGGCGACAGACCTCCGCGCTGGGCATCGTGCGTAGGCTGGCGTCGAGGAGAATCAGCGCGGGCCTGAACGACTTCGCCAGCGCGAGAGCCTCGGCGCCGTCCGCTACCGTATTGACCTCATAGCCGGCGAGTTGCAGGACGACGTCGAGTGTTGTCCGAATCGTCAGACTGCTGTCGACGCCAAGAATGCGGGGCATTTCGTCCATTGCTGTCCGTTCCCTAGCCGGAGGTAAAGACGATTGTGCGTGTCGTTCAGGGATCAGCCGACGCCAGTACTGGTAACAAAATCTCGAATGTCCTTCTCTCCGGAATCACCCTGCAACCGTTTCCGTCAGTTTTGGGTAAACGACGTATTCCCCCTATCGCCTCTGATGCCATCACTGCAAGAGTCGAGAGGAGGATGGACGAGCGCTGTCCTTGCCGCGGCGATGTAGGGCACGAGGACTGGCTCCCCCACGCCGAGGGATCCCGGGGTGCCCCGGCAATCGGCATCGAAGCGGTCGTGGCCGTGCGGAAGTGTTCAGCGGCGGGCTTTAGCCTCGAGGAAGTCCACCAGCTTCTGCTCGATGTGCGTCCCCGAGACGGCGTTGATCTGACGGGCTGCGGACGGACTGGTGACGTTGATCTCGGTGAGGTAGCCGCCGATCACGTCGATGCCGGCCATCCACAGGCCGCGCGCTAGGAGCGTCGGCGCCACGGCGGCGATGATCTCGCGGTCCCGCGCGGTGATCGTCGTGCGCGCGACCCGGGCGCCTTGATGGATGTTGGCGAGTTGGTCGGGGTGGCGCGGAATCCGGTTCACCGCACCGAGCACGTCGCCGGCGAGCAGGAAGATGCGCTTGTCGCCTTCGCTCACGGCGTCGATGAATTGCTGCACCAGGACGAAGCGGCCACCGGTGTCGATGGGTGAGGGCGCGCCGGCCGGCAGGATGCGGATGCCGCGGCCACTGCAGTCATCGAGTGGCTTGAGGATCGATCGGCCGTGGTGCGCGACGAAGTCGGCGACCCGCTGCGGATTGTTGGTCACGAGCGTCGGTGGCGTGAATGCCGGAAAGGCGAGCGGCAGAAGTTTCTCGTTCACAGTCCGCAGCGAAACCGGGTCATTGATCACCGGCACCCGGGCAGCCGCGCATTCAAGGATGAACGTGGCCGCGAGATACGCTGCGTCGACCGGCGGGTCTTTGCGCATTACAACGAGGTCGAGTTCGTCCAGCGCGATGTCGCATTCGTTGCCGAGTTGGTAGAATGGCTGCTGCGTCAGGTCGAGCGTGATGGTGCGGGCACATGCGCGCGCGTGCGTGTCGCTGAGATAGAGATCGTCGATGGTGCTGATCAGATTCGCGTGCCCGCGGCGCGCCGCCTCTTCCATGATCAGGAGCGAGGTCTCGGTCTCGAGGTTGAGGTTGGCGAGCGGATCGATGACGTACAGAATGCGCATCGCGCCGGATTGTAGGCGATGAGCGTGCGAATCGAAAGGTGGCGAATGGTGATGCGAGAGAAAAGCCTCACCGCCGAAACGCAGAGAAATTCAGAGTGACAGTGTCCTTCGGAATCGGCGTACGGATCCGCTCATGCTGAGGCTGTCGAAGCAGTGGGTGGGGTTCTTTAACGCTCTGCCAACGAATTGCTCGTCCGCTTGCTCCGCGGGCGCGACTCTTCGATAATCCCGTACCAGTTCGAGGCGAGCGATGGCGCGACAAACTGTGTTGGTGGTCGACGACGAGCCGGCGAGTGTGCGGACGGTGCAGCGTACGCTGGCGGACCAGTGTCGCGTGCTGACGGCAGCTAGCGGTCCGGAGGGTTTGCGGATGCTCGAGGCCGAATCGGTCGCGTTGATTATCGCCGATCATCGCATGCCCGAGATGACCGGAACCGAGTTCTTGGCGCGGACCGCGACGCTGCACCCTGACGCGATTCGCGTGCTGCTTACGGGCTATACCGACATGGATACGGTGGTGGGCGCCATCAACACCGGACAGGTCTACTACTATTTGACCAAGCCATGGGAGGCGCGCGAGCTGCAGTTGGTGGTGCAGCGGGGTATCGAGCGCTACGAAGCCGAGCAGGAGCGCCAGCGGCTGCTGCGCGAACTCGAGCAGGCCTGTGCGCGTGCGCGTCGCGAGGCGGAACAAAAGGGTCGACTCCTCACCATGGCCGCGCACGAACTGGGCACGCCATTGCACGTGCTGCTCAATGCGCTCGATCTGCTGAGCATGCTCGACCTGCCCGCGAGTGCCGAGCCGTGGCTGCGCACCGCGCAGCGCAACACCGATTGGTTGGCGCGCGGGTTGGCGCAGATGAGTACCGCGGCGCGGGCGCGGACCGATAAACTGCGTCTGCGGCCAGCGCCGCTGCAGCTCGCGGGGCTCTGGACGAGTGTCTGCGATGAGCTGCGCGCGCACATGAGCACGCGCGATCTCACCCTGACGGCGCAAGTGGCCGACGGCTTGCCGATCATCGAGGCGGACGCGACGTGGCTGCATCATGCGCTGATGGGTGTCGTCTCGAATGCGATTCGCTTCACCCCCGATGGTGGCAGTGTGACGATCACGGCCACGGCGGCGGCGGATCGGGTGACGCTGTCGGTGCGCGACACCGGCATCGGCATTGATCCTGCCCACGTTGAGGAAATCTTCGAGCCGTTCTCGGCGGCGGGCGGCGATCCGTTTCTGCATGCATCGGGATCGCTGGCGTTCGGCGTGCGCGGACTCGGTTTGGGTCTCGCGATCGCGCGCGCGGTCGTGACGCTGCACGGCGGGACGATCTCGGTGGTGAGCACACCGCAGGTGGGGAGTTGCTTCACCATCGAGCTACCGCAGCGGTTCAAGGCTGTGCCGATCGAGAAGATGAAGTAGGATGCCAGCGTGAGGCGACTGAATGAGTCGTGAGACGAGCACATGAGCCGTGAGGCGACCAAACGATCCGAAGCGCCGGAACCGGGCGCAGAAGCCCGCTGCACGCACTGCGGTCGTGTCGTGCGCGAAACCATCCACACGCGCTCGCAGTACCGCGTGGACTATTACGAATTGCACACCGGGCCGGTGGAGGAGTCGACCTTCCGGCGTCGCGAAGATGGTCCCCTGCAAGTCTACCAGCGATTGCTGGCGCTCGAGTTGGTGATCACGTGCGCGGATTGTTACCGCGAGCCGGCGATACAGGATGAACGCGAGCGCCGCTTTCGGCCGGAAGTCGCCGCCGTGGCGGAGGAGGCCTCCGCATGAGGGACGACGCCGCGCTCGAGCTCCCCGACTTCTACACGTTCAAGGTCTTCGGCCACTGCAGCGACGAGTTCTCAGAGCAGGTGCGCGCCACAATCGCCGCCACGGTCGGGCCGATCCCACTGGACAGCATGAAGATCCGCGCCAGCGCTCAGGGCAGATACGTGTGCGTGTCGATCACGACGTTCGTCCACAGCCGTGAGCAACTCGAACGCGTCTACGCCGACCTGCACTCCCAGACGGCCATGCTGCTCTTCCTCTGATGATCGAGGCGGATTGCGAGGGCGCATGAGGCGAGTGAAGCCAGCGCACCTGGCTGGCACTTGGTACGAAGGCCGCGCCGAGCGGTTGCGCAACCAAACCGACGCACTGCTCGCGGCTGCCGCGCCGGCGGCTGCGCCGGTGCGCGTGGCGGGGATCACGGTGCCGCACGCGGCCTATCAGTATTCCGGCGCGGTCGCGGCCACGGCCTATCGCCTTGTCCAAGATGGTCCGTATCGGCGTGCGGTGATCGTGGCGCCGAGTCATCGAACGCTCGTGCGGGGTGCCGCGGTGCTCGACGTCGACGCCTTCAGCACACCGCTGGGCGAGGTGCCGGTGGATACCGATGGGCTTGCGGTGCTCGGCCGACACGCGTTGGTGCGGCGCGATCCCGAGCCGTTTGCCGTCGAGCATTCAATCGAGATCCAACTGCCGTTGCTCCAGCGCGTATTGCCGGCGGTGGCGGTGGTTCCGGTGCTGCTCGGCGCGCTCGGCGCAAACGAGGTCGACGAGTTCGGCCGCCTGCTCGAGAGCCTTGCGGGACCCGCGACGCTGTTCATCGTCAGTTCCGACTTCACGCACTACGGGGCGCGGTTCGACTACCTGCCATTTGCACCGCGCGATGCGGAGACGGTACGGACGGGTTTGCGACAGCTCGACCTGGGCGCGATCGATCACATCGTCGCCGGCGATCTCGCGGGCTTTCGACGCTATGTCGCCGATACCGCCATCACCATTTGCGGGCAGATTCCGATCGCCGCGTTTCTCGCGTGGAACGGCACGCAGCGCCGCGGCACGCTGTTGCGCTACGCCACGTCACTCGATGTCACCGGCGACTACCAGCACTCGGTGAGCTACGCGGCGATCGTGTTCGGCACGTTGTGATCCCGCGTTGTCGCCCCCGACGGGCTGGTATATAACCCGCCGCGGAACACCCGCGCATGACCGCCACAGTGACAGAAGGCACAGCGGCCAAACGGCCGGTTCGCCGCACCAGCGGCCGCAACTGGGGGCTGTTGCTGATCGAGGACGTCGGCACGGTGATCGCCCACGCGCAGGATGTGCGTGCGTCGCTGCGTGAGATCGTGGAACTGCTCGCGGATCGGCTCGACATGGAGGTGTGCTCCCTCTACGTCTACGATGCGCCCCACCGCCAATTGGTATTGGCCGCCACCAAGGGCCTCGACCCGGGGTCGGTGGGCAAGGTCACGATGCGGGTCGACGAAGGACTAACCGGCTACGCCATCGAGAAAATGGAGCCGGTGATGGCCGTCGATGCGCTGGCGCACCCGCGGTACAAATACTTTCCGGAGACCGGCGAAGAGCGCTACCACTCGTTCATGGGAGTGCCGGTGATCGACAAGCGCGAGCCGCTCGGCGTGTTGGTGGTGCAGACGTCACGGCGGCGGCGCTTCACGCGCGATCAAATTCGGCTGCTCAAGGCGATTACGGTGCCGGTGAGCGGGCTGCTGGTACGGGCGCAGTTGCAGGAGAGTTTGCGCACCAAGGAAGAGGAGCGGCGCTCAGCCCACGACCGCATGGTCGAAGTGACCCAGCGCTTGCAGGCCTACGAGCGGGTTGATGCGCCTGTCCGCGCACCGGGGGCACCGGGACGCTTGTCGGGGCTGGGTGCCTCGCCCGGGTTCGGGATCGGGCGCGCGCATTTGCTGACTCCGGTGGTGAGTTTCGCCGAGCTGCCGCCGCGGCGACGGGGATCGGCGAAGCGGGAGTTGACGCGCCTGCGCGGCGCGATCGATCACTCGATTGAAGAGATTGCTCGTCTCGGACGGCGGGTCGCGGTCACGTTACCTGAGTTCGACGCCGCGATCTTCGAAGCCCAGGGTATGCTGCTGTGCGATTCGCACTTGATTGCCCGTCTCGAAGCCTTGATCCACGCCGGCGACAGTGCCGAGCACGCGCTCGAACAGGTGATCGGTCACATGGTTGCGGAGTTCACTCGACTCGACGACGCGTACATGCGCGATCGGGTCACCGACATCAAGGACATCGGCCAACGGGTGCTGCGCAATCTATTGGGCGTCACCGAGCGCCACACCCCGGCCACGAGTACGTTTGTGGTGGTGGCGCACGAGTTGACGCTGTCGGACTTGTCGATGCTGGAGCAGCAGGGGCTCAAAGGCATCGTACTGGCCACCGGCGGCGTCACCTCGCACGCGTCGATTCTGGCCAAGTCACTCGAGATCGCGACGGTGGTCGGCGTCGGACATCTCGCCGAGACCGTGCGCGAGGGCGATCAACTCATTGTCGATGGCAACGCCGGCACGGTGTACGTGAATCCCGCCCCCGACATCGTGCGCGAGTACGAGCGCCTCGGGCGCGAGTATCGGGCATTCAATCGCGAGTTGGAGACGTTGCGGGAGCTGCCGGCGATGACGCGCGACGGGCACCAGATCGCGCTCACGGCCAACGTGGGATTGCTCGGGGACTTGGTGCTGGCGCTCCATCATGGGGCCGAGGGCGTGGGGCTGTATCGCACGGAGATCCCGTTCATGTCGCACCGCGACTTCTTGACCGAAGACGAACAGGTGGAACTCTATCGCCTCATGCTGCAGCGGCTGGAGGGACGGCCGATCGCGATTCGCACTCTCGACATGGGCGCCGACAAGTATCCTTCCTACTTGCGGCTGCCGCGCGAGGACAATCCGTTTCTCGGCTGGCGCTCGATTCGCATCTCACTCGAAATGCCGGAGATTTTCAGCGTGCAGTTGCGTGCGATTCTGCGCGCCAGTGCGTACGGCGACGTGCGCATTCTGTTTCCGATGATCTCCGGGCTCGAGGAGATCCGGCGCGTCAAGGAGTTGCTGGGGCAGGCGCAGGACGACGTGCGGCGCGAGGGGCATGCGTTCAACGAAAACATGGCAATCGGGGTGATGATCGAGGTGCCCTCAGCGGTGCGCCTGGCGCCCTTGCTCAGTCAGGAAGTCGATTTTCTCAGCATCGGCACCAACGATTTGATTCAGTACCTGCTGGCGGTCGATCGCAACAACCCCAAGGTGGCGCCGCTCTACGAGCCCCTGCACCCGGCCGTGCTGCGAGCCATTGCCGATACCGTGGCGGCGGCCAAGGCGGCCGGAAAACGGGTGACCATCTGTGGCGAGATGGCCGCCGACCCAGCCTGCACATTGATGCTGATCGGGTTGGGGCTCGATGGTCTCAGCATGGGCCCGTTCTTCATCCCGGTGATCAAGCGCCTCATCCGCTCGGTCGATCTGAGCCGCGCCCGCCAACTGGCGGCGGAGCTGCTCACCCTCTCAACCGTGAAAGAGATCAAAGGCTGCCTCTTCGAGGGCATGCGCTCGCTGGGCGTGATCGACTTCATGGACATGTATCACTGACGCGCGCGCTGCGTGTGGTCCGGGCTACCCATGAGCCGTACTGGACAAGCTGCGCCGGTTCGTCATAGAGAGACGAGCGCAAGCCGGCGGCGATCGGCGCAAACCGGTGGTGATCGGGGCAAGCCGGCGGTGATCGGGGCAAGCCGGTGGTGATCGGGGAAGGAGACAGGTGGTGCGATTCGGGCGGCGAGGTCTGTGGGTGCTGGGCTTCAGCATCCTGTGGTGGACGGGCGCAACGGCAATGGCCGCGGAACCCAAGCCGGCCGAGGTGAGCAAGCGACTCGCCGCCGTCGAGGAGGCGCAACGCTCGCTCGCCAGTGATCTGGGCGGCGTGCGGGAACAACTCAAGCAGCTCGATGAACGGATCGCGGAAGTGCGCGACGAGCTGCGGCAAGCGCGTGAGGGCGCGCAAGCAGATCGCGAACAGGCGAAGGGCATGCGCGAAGAAGTGCGGGGGTTGTACGTCGAGAGCAACGGCGTCAAAGGCGACATCGCTCAACTCAGTAAGGATATTGAGAGCGTGAGTGCGAGCTTCGGAAACTTCCGCTTCAGCTCCGGCGCATTCATCGCCGTGCTGATCGTGCTGCAGGTGATCGCCGTGGCGCTGACGTTGCGCCGCGGTTGAAGGATCGGTGAACAGGAGGTCCCCAGTGCGGCGACAGTTGATGATGGTGATGGCGATCACCCTGCTCGCCGTCGCCGGTGTAGCGCGCGCGGAATCCATCAGTCCGGAGGAAACGGTGACCCGCTACCTAGCCGCGATGAAGGCTGGGAAATTCGCCGACGCCTACGACTATGTCTCGAAGGACATGGCGCAAAACAAGAACCGTGAAGAGTGGGCGAAGGAGCAGCAGTGGGTGATGCAGGCGACGGAGGCCAAGATCTTCGAGTTCAAGGTGTACCCGGGGAAGATCGACGGCGAGTCCGCGCGCGTTCCCAACATCCTCAGCTCGCAGGACAAGTTTCTCAACCAACTGGGGGTGGAGGAGCAGGAGCTGTACACCCTCGTTCGCGAAGACGGCAAATGGAAGATCAATCAACAGCAGATCGTCGAGAAGGCCGACATTCCCAAGTGGTTTCCCGCCGTCGCGGAGCCGCAGAAACCGAAGGCGCCTTGACACCGCAGCACGGGAGTCGCTAAGGGCGAGTCGCCCAACCGGGATGCGATTGGTCGGAACCCAGAGGTAAAGGAGGATACATGCGCGGTCATTGGCGTGTGCCGGCGCTGGCGGGGGTGGTCGTAGTCGCTCTCGTGGGCTGCCACGCGGAGGTTGAAGATGTCCCGCTGGTCGAGCGCAAGATCTCGATCGCGGACAAGTTCTATGACGTGAAAGCGATTGACGCCGACCACGCCTTCGTCGTCGGATACTTGGGGAAGATCCTGGCTACCGAGAACGGCGGCAAGTCGTGGCAAGTGATGCCGAGTGGCACGGACCGCGCCCTCTACAATGTCCACTTCGCGGACAGCGCCAACGGGTGGATCTCGGGCCAGGACGGGATCATGTTGCACACGACCGATGGCGGCAAGTCGTGGCAGCGCCAGAATACCGGCACCGCCGTCTATCTCTTCGCGATTTCGTTCCTTGACGGCAAACATGGGTTCGCCGTCGGCGACCGGGCGACGCTGCTCGAGACCCGCGATGGCGGCCAGAACTGGAGTCTGCGTAAGCTCTCCCAGTCGGCGGGCTTAACCGCCGAGCAAGCGATCACGTCGCAAGATCCGGTGCTCTACGGCGTGCAGTTCGTCGATCAGGAGTACGGCTGGGTGGTCGGCGAGTTCGGCAAGATCATGCACACGCGGGACGGCGGGGCGACCTGGGTCGAGCAACAGGACAGCCTGCTCGGTCAGGGCGTGTTCGATGTGCTCGACATCCCGACCTTCTTTGGCGTGCACTTCACCGACCGCAAAAACGGCCTCGTCGCCGGCCTTGATGGCAAGATCGCCCGCACCAGCGACGGCGGCGCAACTTGGCGGTTCGAGCCCATGCACCTCGACTATCCGATTATCGATCCGCTGTTCCGCGCGTTCACGATGCCCAACGGTACGGCGTGGGCGGTGGGCGCAGCCGGCGAGATCGTGCGCCGGGATCCCGGCGCGACCGAGTGGAGACGCGCGAAGCTGGGGATGGAAGTGCTCACATGGCTGCGTGGCATGGCGTTCGTTTCCCCCGAGGATGGCTGGATCGTGGGGGGCTTTGGCCTGATCCTGCACACGAAGGACGGAGGCAAGACGTGGTTGCCGTCGCTCGGGTAGAGATCGGCGCGAGATAAGGGGGCGTTCATGGCGATCAATTACGAAGTCCCGGAAGACAAGCGCCTGCTGTACTGGCTGGGCGACAAGCTGATCGATTATCGACATCCCGTCTCGATCGTCGTCTTGCTGATCACCGCCATGTTCGCGTACTGGAGCTTCCAGCTCAGTCTGGTGACCAGCTTTGGCGAACTCCTGCCGCAGAACCATGCGTACGTGAAGATCCACAACCGCTTCTCCAAGGACTTCGGCGGCGCCAACAACATCATGGTCATGCTGCAAGTCAAAGAGGGCAGCATCTTCAACCAGACGACGCTCAACAAGATCTGGAACATGACTGTCGGCCTCGACCAAGTGTACGGGGTCAACCACAACCAGATTGATTCGATCGCACATCGCACCGTGCGGTATCTGAAGGTGGCGGCCGGCGGCACGATGCGCGCCCAGCCGGTGATGTTGGAGCCACTCAAGAACGAGGAAGAGGCGGCCGCGATCCGGCGCATCGTCCACAACGCTGAGAATATCTACGGGCTCTTGGTGTCGCTCGATGACAAGGCCGCGCTCATTCGCGGCAACTTCATCGAAGGACGCCTCGACTACAAGCGCATCTTCAAGGACGTCAACGAAAAGGTCATCGAGCCTTTTCAGGACGAGAACACCGAGATCTTCGTCGCTGGCGAGCCGCGCCTCTACGGCTGGGTCTACTACTATGCGGGCGACGTGTTTTTTATCTTAGTCGTGACTTATTGCATCGAATGGGTGCTGCGCTGGATGTACTTCCACGACTGGCGCGGAGCGTTGCGGCCGACCATCACCGGTCTGATCGCCGCCTTCTGGGGGCTCGGCTTCATTCATCTGATCGGCCTGGCGCTCGACCCGCTCATGTTGGTGATGCCGTTCCTCATCACCGCGCGCGCGGTCAGTCACGCGATCCAGATGCACGACCGCTACTACGAGGAGTTTGAGAAATGCGGCTGGAACAAGCGGCGCGCGATCGTCGCCTCGTTTGCCGAACTGTTCGTGCCGACGCTCTCCGGCATCTCGACCGACGCCTTCGGCGTGTTGGTGATCCTCCTGGTACCGGTGGTGATGCTGCAGAAGTTGGCGGTTACCGCGTCGTGGTGGATTCTGGCGATCACGATTTCCGAAATGCTGCTCAATCCGATCGTGTACTACTATCTCAAGGCGCCGGAGCCGGAACTGGTCATGTTGCGCGAGCGCGGCGCGTTTCGCCGAGCGATCGAGCGCTTCGTCGCCAAGCTCCTGACGCCCACGGGGCGCTGGGTCACATTGGCGGCGTGGGGCGGCGGGACACTGGTGGCAATCTACTTCCTGCGTGGCCTCACCATCGGTGACCCGACCTCGGCGTCGCCGCTGGTGTGGGAGAACTCGCCGTACAACGTGGCGCATCACGAAATTCAGGAGAAATTCGGCGGCGTCGAGCCGCTTATCGTCGTGGCCGAAGGCTTGGACAAAGACGCCATGAAGGATCCGCACACGCTGCGGACGATGGAGAAATTTCAGCGCCGCCTCGAGCGCGATCCCGGCATCGGCTACAGCTTCTCACTCGCCGATATCATTCGCGCGGTCAACATGGTGTTCCACGAGCTGGAACCCAAGTGGGGTGTGATTCCGAACAACTGGGTGGATGTCGGCGGCCTCTTCTTCATCTACTTCTCCGGCTCGCCGCCGACCGAGACCGCCAAGTACGTCGATCCGAGCTACACGACGGCGCACGTCACGTTCTTCTGCAAAGATCACAAAGGCGACAACATCCGTCGCATCATCCACCGCAGCAAGGAGTTCATTCTCGGGACGCAGATCCGCGACCTCGGCATCGAAGTCG
Organism: Binatia bacterium; assembly: GCA_041477755.1. GTDB lineage: Bacteria > Desulfobacterota > Binatia > HRBIN30 > JACQVA1 > JACOST01. The sequence goes on along the minus strand of JBGOUW010000016.1, from coordinate 6,917 downwards.
CGGAAGAAGAAGGGGCGGTGGTCATCAAAAAGGTCTACCCCGACCCCGCGTGGGAAAAAGCCGGCCCGTCGTGGATCGTGTCGGAGACCGCCGCCGGCGAAAAAGGGGATGGCCCCTTCCGCTCGGGCGACCGTCTAGTCAAACTCGGCCGCTCGCCGGTAACCACTATGGAAAGCTTCTTGGCGGCGCTCACCAAGGAAACCGCCAACAGCAGCTTGATCGATGTGCAAGTTCGCCGCGGCGGCCAACTCGTCGACAGCACCATCTCGGTGCCGTGGAAGGCGGTCTTCAAGCTCGCCGGTGGGCTGATCGGCGTGCTCGCTGCCGCCAATGAAGAGCTGGTCAAAAACGACGCGCTGATGAACTTCCTGGGCTTCTTCACCATCTGGGTCATCCTGCTGTTCACCTACCGCTCGTTCGCCTGCGGCCTCTATCTGCTCGGGCCGCTGATTCTCTCGAACGTGATGGTCAACGCTTACATGGCGATAAACGGCATCGGCGTGAACATCCACACCCTGCCGCTGGTCACCGTCGGTGTCGGCTTCGGGATCGACTACGGCCTCTACATCGTCAGTCGCGTGATTGAAGAGATCCGCATCCGCGGTAATCTCGAAGACTCGGTACGCGAGGCGTTGGTCACGTCGGGCAAAGCGGTGACGTTTACCGCCGTTACGATGATTATCAGCACGGCCTTCTGGATCAGCTCGCACATCCGGTTCAACGCCGAGATGGGATTGCTGCTGGCGATCTGGATGGGGATCAGTTACGTGGGCTCGCAGACGTTGACTCCCGTGTTGATCGTGATGCTGAAGCCACGTTTCATCATGAAAGAAGCCAAGCACGCGGCGGGGCGTACCCGAATACACGAGCAGGCCGCGACCGCGTAAGGAGCGACTATGGAACTTGGCATGTGGAGTTCAGTCATCATCGTCGTTGGGTTCAGCTTCCTCGTGGTCTTTCTCGACGAGTATGTCGTCAAGCCGTGGCGCGAGCGGCTGTGGGAGCGGCGCGCCGCCTCGGGCGACAAGGAATCGCAGGAGCTGATCCGCTTGGCCAAGTCGGCTAAAGTCGTGGACGAATGAAGGGGAGGGCGCGCGGCGCGTTTTTGAACCCCGCCGCGCCCCGCCAACCAGGAGCGCGCGTTCCGCATGGCTGTGCTTCGCGTCCTGCGCATCAGCGCTCTCGCGCTGCTGATCACCGGGCTAATGTGGCTTTCGCAACAGGTCGGGAGGGCACAGGGCAACGAGCCGGTGCCCGGCACCTCCTGGGCGCTGGGCGTGCTGTCGCTGCTGTTTTTCGTTGGGGCAGTGGTCACCGAGGGCACTCGTGGTCGCGAGGCCACCGTGCAGAAGGATCTCTTGTGGGGGGCGGCGGCGGGCGGCGTGCTCTCGATTCTCAGTCGTCTGTAGACCGGCGGCGTGTACGCCGCGCAATTGACTGCTTGGAAGGGCTAGCTTACCATCCGCGCGCGTGGACTGGAGGGCTAACCCGAGGTCATGAAGAGCGTGCCGCGCTGGGTGCTCGTTGTGATGCTAGCCGGCGGCGGGGCCAGCGGCTGCCACCGGGAACAGGCCGCTCCGGAGCCACTCGACTTCTTTCCGCTGCACACCGACGATACCTGGGTCTATGAAGTGGCGCGGCCGTTGCGTAACGAGCACACCCGGATGACCGTGAGGGCGCGTGGAGACCAGTTCGTCGCGCCGCTCAAACGCCGCTGCCACCTGGTCGAAGAGAGTTACTCGGCCGACACCAACAATGGCGGCAATCCCGAGACGTATCCGATCGCTTACTACCGCATGGATGGCTTTCTTTATCGCGCCTTGGCGCTTGAGTATCGCGACGGAGAGGTCGCCGATGCCGGCATCGGCACGGCGCAGGAGCGCTTCCTGCCGGACAACCCCGACGCGACCAGCAGCTGGGAGAGTCTGACCACCGCATATGAGCTAGGTGGCAGCCATTCGTATGGTGTCACGCAACAACATCGTGCGACGGTTGATCCGCAAACCGTCACGGTGCCGGCGGGAACGTTCTCGCGCTGTTTGCGCGTGGATACGGTGGCCAGGCATCGCGGCGTGCATCCGGAATCGGGTTCCGGCCACGCGGCTGAGCAGGCGGTGGTGCTGTACTATGCCGACTGGTATGCCCCGAACGTCGGCCTCGTCCGCACCATTCAATCGAGCCGCCCCGACGGTCCCGCAGTCGCGCAGATCGAGCTGGTGGCGTACGACGTCGAAGGCGCGCAGCGGAAGTAGGCGCACGGCGCTGGCGTTACGGCCGCACCCATGATCGTAGTCGAGCACCTCACGAAGCAGTTCGGCGCGCATCGCGCCGTTGACGACGTGTCCTTCCGCGTCGAGCGCGGGGAGATCATCGGCCTACTCGGCCCCAACGGATCGGGCAAGACGACGATGATGCGGATCCTCACCGGCTTCTTTCCGCCGACCGCGGGAATGGCGCGCGTGGCGGGCTTCGATGTGACGACAGAAGCCCTGCGGCTGCGCCAGCAGATCGGCTACCTGCCCGAAACCACCGCGCTCTATCCCGATATCCGTGTCGAGGCGTTTCTGCGCTTCTGCGCCGATGTGCGCGGTCTCGGTCGCGCCGGGCGGGCGCGCGTCACGACGGTGATGCACGACTGCGGATTGACGGAGGTCGCCCAGCGTCTGATTGGCAAACTGTCGAAGGGCTATCGCCAGCGGGTCGGCCTCGCGCAAGCGCTGCTGCATGAACCGGCGGTGCTGATTCTCGATGAACCGACGGTTGGACTCGATCCGCGCCAGATCATCGAGATCCGCTCGCTGATCGGCAATCTGCGCGGCCGCACCACGGTGCTGCTCAGTACCCATATGCTGCCGGAAGTCAGCACCACCTGCGATCGCGTGGTGATCATCGATCGCGGCCGCAAGGTGGCGGAAGATAGCGCGGCGGCTTTGTCGCGTCACGTGGCGGGCAGCGAACGGACGCTGGTACGGGTGGACGGGCCGGCCGCGTCGGTGTGCGCGGCCGTGCGAGCTGTCTCAGGCGTCGAGCGCGTCGAGGTGAGCAACGGCATGACCGAGCGGGCGGTGAGCGTCGTGGTGTATTCCGCGGAAGGCACGCCGAACGTCGGGCGCGCCATTGCCGCGGCCGTGGTGCAGCAGGGGTGGGGTCTACTTGAGATGCGGCCACTGCCGCTGACGCTCGAAGATCTCTTCGTCCGGCTAGTGACCAGTGAGCACGGCAGCGCGCCCGACGGGACGGCGGCTGTACCGTGAGCTTCCTCGCGTTGTTTCGCAAAGAGCTGCGGTCGTACTTCGTGTCGCCACTGTTTTACGTGGTGGCGGCGGTGTTCTCGTGTTTGTGCGGCTTCTTCTTCTACACCCGGTTGATCTTCTTCGTGGAGTACGGCTTTGGCGTCAACATCCTCGGCAACTTCTGGCTCGCGTTTCTCGCCGGTGCACCGTATTCGATTTCGATGGTGCTGTTACTGGTCATGCCGCTGCTGACCATGCGTTTGTTGGCTGAGGAGAAGAAGCTCGGTACCATCGAGCTGCTGCTCACCTATCCGTTGCGTGACCGCACCATCCTCGCAGCCAAGTACACGGCGTGCGCGAGCATCCTGTTGGTGCTGCTTGCCGGCACGTTGGTGTACCCGGCCTACCTCTACGTGTTGCAGCCGTTGCCGTGGGCGCCACTGGTGAGCGGCTATCTCGGCCTGCTGTTTCTCGGCCTGAGCTTCATCGCCTGCGGCCTGTTCATCTCCGCCCTGACGGAGAATCAAGTCGTCGCGGCGATCGCCACGCTCGGCATTCTGCTGTTGTTTTTCGTGCTGACCTGGAACGAAGCCGCCACCAGTCCGCCGGTGCTGCGAGTCTTGGCGCAGGTGTCGATGTTCGATCATTTTGAAACCCTGGTGCGCGGCGTGATCGACGCGCGCGACATTCTCTACTTCGTGTTCTTCATCAGCTTCTTCAATTTTCTGACCTTGCGGGCGCTCGAGTCGCGCACCTGGCGAGGGCGATGAACGGGCCGTGGCGGCAATGGCTGCAGTTGGCCGTCGCCAGCATCGGCCTAGCAGGCTCGATGGTGATGACCGAGGCGATTCTCGCGCGCCATGTGCTCCGGGTGGACCTGACACCCGACCGCGCGTACACCCTGGCGCAACACTCGCGCCAGGTCTTGGAGAATCTCCGGCACGACGTTCGAGTGGTCGCCTTTCTGCGCGCCGACGATCCGCGCAACCGCGAGATCGAGGACTTGCTCTGGCGCCTGCGTGCGGTGTCAAGTCGCGTCAGTTACAGCGTAGTCGACATCAACCGCAACCCAATGGCCGCCCGCCAATTCGGCGTCAACGCCGACGGCGCATTGGTGGTCGAGAGTGATGGCCGCCGCAAGGTGTTTAGCAATCCCAGCGAACCGCTAGTGATCGCGGCGATCCTGCAAATCACGCGGAGCGACAAGAAGCGCGTCTACGCGGTAACCGGTCACGGCGAACGCAGCCCGCTAGACAGCGATCGGCAACACGGCATGTCGACCGCGCGCGCAGCTCTCGTTGGTGAGTTCTATGACGTCCAGCCGCTCAGCCTGCTGGCGGGCGACCGCGTTCCAGCCGACGCCAGTGTTGTGATTCTCGCCGGCCCGCGTGCGGATCTGCTGCCGGCGGAACTGCTGACTCTCGCTGACTATCTCGCCCGGGGTGGAGCCCTGTTGGTGATGCTCGACCCACAGCAGGCCCCGAATCTCGTGGCGTTCCTGCGCACCTATCACGTGGCGGTCGGTGATGATGTCATCGTCGATCCAGAGAACCGGCTGTTTGCCGGCGACTTACTGACCATGACAATTCCCGGACTCTCGCCGCGCCAGCCGGTCAGTGCAGCGCTCAAAGCGCCGCCGCTGTTTGCGCAGGCACGCTCGGTCGAGTTTGTTGCTGATACCGAAGGCCGCTTCGGCGGGGTATCGGTGCTGGAGAGCAGCGCCGCCAGCTGGCGCAGTGGTGACCCCGAGGTGCTGCGCACGGGGACGACGACGTACGTCGACGGTCGAGACGTGCGCGGTCCGGTCCCGGTGGCGGTGAGCGTTATGATTCGCAGCACTGCCCGCGATGTGCCGCCCGGGCGTCTGGTAGTCGTGGGTGATTCTGATTTTGCGAACAACTTTTTCATCGAATACCTGGGCAACAAGGATCTCCTGGCCAATGCCGTGAACTGGCTGGCGCATGAAGAAGAACTCGTCGGGGTGCGCCCGCAACAACAGGAACCCGGCGTGAACCAGTTCTTCGTCAGCGCGCGCCAAGGGCGAGCGGCGTTCTGGCTCGGTACGGTGATGCAGCCAGCCGTATTTCTCGTCGTCGGGTTGGTAGTGTTCCTGCGCCGGAGGTTCACGGGATGACGTGGTGGCGTGCGACCGCGTATATGGGACTGTTCATCGTTTTGAGTGCGTACTACGTGGCGAGCGAGCCGCGCTCTGGGGCCAGTGCGCCGTCAACCCCGGCGGCCCACGCGTTCCTCGGGGTGGGGAGCACGAGCGTACGCACGGTCAGCGTGCAGCGTGGCGCGGTTACCTTACAAGCGGTGCGTGATGGCGAGCGCTGGCGCGTGGAGCAGCCGGCGAATGTGCACGTGCCATCGGACTTGGTGGCGGCGTTGGTCGATCAGCTGACCGAGTTGCCCGAGGTGGAGGTCGTGGACGAGCACGGGCAGAGCGCGGCGCAGTTCGGTTTGGAGCCGCCCGAGGCGCACGTGACGTTCACGCTCGCCGATGGCCGCAGCGTCGGCGTCGCGCTCGGTACGCGCAACCCCGCGCAAACCGCCGCCTATGGTCGCGTCGACGGCACGACCCGCGTGGTGTTGCTCGGATTGAACGTGCTCTATTACGAGAACCTGCTCACGCAAGCCGCGCGTCCAAGTAACGGATAGAGCGGATGAGAATGCGCCTGCATCGCCCAGTGGCAGGCATTCTGGCCGCGGGGCTCGTGTTACTGGCTGTCCGCGCCGCGGCGCTGCCGCCGGTATTTCTCATCCACGACGGCGATACGGTGATGTTCGTCGGCGACAGCGTCACTGAGCACGGCGCCTATCTCGATGACATCGCGATGTACTTCGCCGTGCGCTGGCCCGAATGGCGGGTCGAGCTGCTCGACCGGGGTCGATTCGGGGAGCGCGCCGTCGATGGTTTGCAACGGTTGCAGCGCGACGTGATCGCGTTGAAGCCGCAGATGGCTGTATTGTTCTTCGGCGTGAACGACGGGCGCTATCAAGCCTTCAATCCCGAGTTCTTTGCTGCGTTCGTGAATGCCGAGCGCCAAATGGTGTCGCGCCTCAAGGCGGCGGGAATCGCTGTCGCTCTCGCCACGCCGACAGTGATAGATCCGGATCAATTGCACGGCTACCACGGCGATGCGGCGGAGTACATTGAAGTCCTCGGCCGCTACGCTCAGGCCGTGATGGACATCGGGCGCGAGCTCGCGGTGCCCGTGCTCGATGTGTACGGCGCGCTGCGCGCCGCCCAGCAGCAGGCGAAGGCCACGATGCCGAACTTCACGATGTTTCCCGCCGGTGTGCACCCCTCGGCCGCGGGCCATCTGGTGATTGCGGCCCGCATGCTGCGCGATCTTGGCGCACCGCCGATGATCTCCGACCTGACCATCGATGCGGCCACCGCCACGGTCGTGTCGGCCGCCGGTTGCTCGGTGCGCGAGTTGCAGACGCGCGACGGCGCGCTCTCGTTTGTCCGCGCAGACGCGCAGGGGTGGTGGTACATCGATCCCGAGACGCGCGCGATTGTCCCGCATGCGCCCGACGTGCGTGCGTTGGATGCGGTATGGTTACGCGTGCGCGAGTTGGCCGCAGGTAGCTACCGAGTGCGCGTCGATGGTCAATCCATCGAAGAGGAATTCAGCGCCGCCCAACTCGCACAGGGTTTGTATGTCCCGTCGGCCG
>JBGOUW010000422.1:0-4471 GCA_041477755.1 Binatia bacterium | reverse complement strand
TGACATCCCGGGCCGCGAAGAATTCCAGGGCACGACCTTTCACTCGGCGCGGTGGAATCATCAGCATGACCTGAGCGGCGAGAACGTCGCGGTCATCGGCAACGGCGCCAGCGCCATTCAGATCATCCCGCAGATCGCGCCGGCGACGAAGCAGCTCCACATCTTCCAGCGCAGCGCCAACTGGATGATCCCGCGCATGGACGGCCCGTATAGCGAGCGAGAGAAGGGACGCTTCACCCGGATGCCGCTATTGGCGCGCGCTTACCGGGCGTTCATCTGGGCGCTGCTCGAATCGCGCTGGCCGGCATTCTCGAAGCAGAGCCGCGCCGGCAAGAAGTTGGAGAAGTTCGCCACCGAGGAAATGCACAAGCACATCACCGATCCGCGTCTGCGCGAGATCCTGACGCCGGACTATCCCGTTGGCTGCAAGCGTATCTTGATCTCGGACGATTACTATCCGGCGCTGACGCGCGACAACGTCGAGATCGTTACCGACCACATCACCCGCTTCACCAAGGGCGGCATCGTCACCACCGACGGCCGCGAGCGGCGAGTGGACACGATCATCTACGCCACCGGTTTCCGCGCCAGCGACTTCCTCGCTCCGATGGACATCCACGGCACCGCCGGCAAGACGCTCAATCAAGTATGGAAGGACGGCGCCGAAGCCTACCTCGGCGTGGCCTTGGCTGGGTTTCCGAACTTCTTCATGCTCTACGGACCCAACACCAACCTCGGCCACAACTCGATCATCCTGATGATCGAGTGCCAAGTGCGCTACATCATGCAGTGCATCCGCGCCCTGACGGAGCGCAATCTCGCCTCCATCGACGTGCGTCAGGACGCGATGGAGCGCTACAACCGCGAGGTGCAAAGCAGCCTCAAGCAGTCGGTATGGGATACCGGCTGTGTCAGCTGGTACAAGAACGCCGCCGGCAAGATCACCAACAATTGGCCGCACAGCACCATCAGTTACTGGTGGCGGATGCGCACCGCCGATCTGGCCGCGTATCACCAGAAAGCGCGCACCCAGCCAGGCAGCGGCGTACTCCCGCGCGCGGCGTGATCGCGGCAGCAAGTTGGCTATTTCAACGCAGTCTGAGGCTGTTTGGTACGTGGTTCTGTCCATCTGAACCTGAGTCATGCGCATGCTTCGTTTAACAGTCTTGTTGACCCTGCTCCCCTGTGCGGCCCTGGCGGGCGAGCAGTGGTCCTGGGTAAAGGTCGCGAATACCGTCAATGCTTGGGAAACATCACAGGGCAAGGCCGAGGTTTCGATTGACGGCGAGAAGTTCGAGGCGCGGCTACTCTGGGATGACAATCCACGTGATGCCCGGATTACGCTAAGTGGTACGATCCGGAACGGAAAGGTTGTTGTGAAGGAACTGGTCCACAACTCCGACTACTCCGGATCCACGTACACCGGGACGTATGAATCCAAGAGGTGGGAAGGTTTCGCGGATGGCGCAGGTGGTGAGGTAGTCACTCTGTCCGATGGCTGGGGAATGATAGGACTCACACGAAGGATACCGAAATAGACAAAACATAGTCCCGGGAAGTACCCGGCCATCGCGTCGGTCGACCACCCGCGCCCGTTGTCGCCTCGAAGGTGACTCGACGCTGATGAGACAACACTGGCTCGCGCAAAGACGCGAAGCCGGGAAGAGAAGCAGGATTCCGGAGACGCGTCCTGTGACCTCGTAACCAAATCGAGAATGTACCTTGTGATCCGCTCTTCCCTCCCCGCTCCATTGTTCTACTTGGCGTCTTGGCGTCTTTGCGCGAGATGCATTGTCAGATCAAGGTTGGCTTGCAACTCTCACCTCACTCTGGCATCTGCGCGGTATGAACCTCTACGACTTCACGGCAAAGACTATCGATGGGGACCAGCGATCGCTGCGCGACTACGCAGGCAAGGCGGTGCTAGTCGTGAACGTCGCGTCGCAATGTGGCCTGACGCCGCATTACGCGGGGCTGCAGGAGCTGTACAAGAATTACGGGGATCGCGGGCTCGTGGTGCTGGGGTTCCCGTGCAATCAGTTCGGCAATCAGGAACCGGGGACCGAGAAAGAGGTCAAGACCTTCTGCGAGACCAAGTTCGGTGTCACGTTCCCGATGTTCGCAAAGATCGACGTAAACGGCGACACGCGCCATCCGCTCTACGCCTTCTTGACCGAGCAGCCGACGCAGCCGGACGGCCCCGGTGACATCCAATGGAACTTTGCGAAGTTCCTCATCGACCGCTCCGGTAAAGTTGCGGCTCGCTTCGCGCCGACTGCGAAGCCAGTGTCCGACGAGATCGTCAGCGCGATTGAAAAGGTTCTGTAGGGCTGAGGTCGCGGTCGAGTCGCGCCACTCACCGCCGAGGGGTCCTCGTGTAGGCGACGAGGAAGAGCACGCCAAACAGCAAGTCGATCATGCCGAAGGCCAACACGAAGGGCGCGAGACGCTGTTGGGCGAAGAGCACGAGCGTGGCGACTCCGAAGGTCGCCTTCTCCACCACCGATGGCAGCATCAGCGCGCGATAGCGCGTCGGATCCCGACTGATCACCAAGAACGCGAGCTGAAAAGCGAGCGCGGTGCCAACGAAGCCGTAGTAGAACTCCGGATGCGTGATCGGCGGCGGGAAATTGCGCCCGGTCCGCGCTTCGGTGAAATACTGCGGGACGAGCACGAGCAAGCCATAGATGCCGGCGACAAAGAACACCCGCCGCGCGAACTTCAGATGGCTTCCCCTGCGGATCATCAGCGCGGCGTGAACGTGATCGGCATCGACGCAAAGCCGCGCACGTTGGGCGAGTGCACGCGGACGAGCTTGGTCGCGTCGATCTCGAAATCCGGCACTCGTGCCTGGATCGCTTCGAGTGCCACGCGCGTTTCGAGTCGAGCGAGCGAAGCCCCCATACAGAAGTGCGTGCCCTTGCCAAAGGCGAGGTGCTGGCTGCTGTCGCGCGCGATGTCGTACACATCCGGGTTCGCGAACGCGCGCTCGTCGCGGTTCGCCGAGCCGATGAGCAGCAAGACCCGATCACCGGCTCGCAGCCGCTCGCCCCGCAACTCGCAGTCGTGCGTTGCCGTGCGCGCCAGCATCTGCGTCGAGCTGTCGTAACGCAGGGTTTCCTCGATCCAGTTCGGAATCAGGGCCGGGGCACGGCGCACCCGTTCGCGCTCGCTCGGGTTCTGCCACAACCAATAGAGCGCGTTGCCGATCAGCTTCGTCGTCGTCTCGTTGCCGGCGATGATCATGAGAAAGAGGAACGCGATGACGTCGCGATCCTCCAGGCGCGCGCCGTCGATCTCGGCGTCGAGCAGGGCGCTCGCCAGATCGCTGCCGCGGTGCTGCTTGCGCTGCGCGATCAGCTCGCGGAAGTACGCCAGCAGCTGGCCGCTCGCCTGCAGGGCGGCGGGCGGGATCTCCGCACTGCCCTCTTCGCGGTGAACCACCGCGTCGGCCCAGTGCCGCAACTCATCGCGGTCGGCCGGTGGCACGCCTAACAGCTCGCCCACCACGTCCATCGGTAACTTGGCGGCGAGATCCTGAATCACGTCGCAGTGCCCGGCTGAGACGAAACTCTCGATGTGCCCGGCAGTGAGCGCACGAATCCGCGACTCGAGATCCACCACTCGCCGCGGCGTGAACCCGCGCGACACCAGCGCCCGCATCTGATCATGCCGCGGCGGGTCCATCGCCAGGAACGACGCCACCGCCGACGGATCGCTCATGCTCGATCGTTCCAACGACACGCCTTGGGCGTTCGAGAACGTCTGCGTATCCTTGAACGCCGCGAGCACATCGTCGTAACGCGACAGCGCCCAGAACCCGAGCGCATCGTTGCGATACACCGGCGCGTGCGTACGCAGTTGCCGATAGACCGGAAACGGATCTTCGTGGATGTCGTACGAGTACGGATTGAAGTCTATCCGTGGGATCGAGCTGGGCATCGAGGTGGGCATCGACGTGCTGGTACTACACGGGCGAACCGCGAACAAGCGCGAGATGCAGGGCGGGGAGCAAGCGACCGGCGGTGTTTGCACGGCCGACCGGAACCGAGGGAGACCCAAGTAACGACGGTTTGGACACCGGGAAGCGGCCGTGCTTTACCTGCGGTTCAGCACGTTGCAACACAATTCATTCGGCGGAGGTACACTATGGCCAACGGACGAGCGCGGGGTCCCTTTCTCACGGTGATGGCGGTGTTGTTCGGCGTTCTCGCCTTCTCGAACAGCACCAAAGCGATTCAACATTTGCGCGACCCTACACACCTCGGAATCGTCATCGTCGGCGTACGCTTCGAAAGTCTCCCGGCCAACTTGATCCTCGGCCCGCTGATGGGCGCGATGCTCGCGGCATACTCGTACGGCCTCTGGAAGCTCAAGCCGTGGGTGGCCCCGTTGTCGATCACGTACGCGTTCTACGTCCCGGTGAACCTGGTGCTCTTCTGGTACTCGCAGACCAGTCCCGACATTCCAC
>JBGOUW010000083.1:0-12659 GCA_041477755.1 Binatia bacterium | reverse complement strand
GCTTTGACGAAGCCGTTGAACGGCAAGCCGCGGAGCAAGCCGAAGACCTCGCGCGTGTCGGTGCTCGGCGCGAACTCCTGATCGAGATAGAAGGTGAGGATCTCGGGAATCAGCCGCAGTTCGAAATACGTTTCGGCCTCGTTGACGTCGAGGGTGTCGGTCTGGAGTCGGCCGCGGAAGGCGGTGTTGTTGTTCACGCGTCCGTTGGCACCCTGGTCCTGAAAGGTGGCGACATTGCTCACACGCAGATCGCCACCGATGCTGATGTACTTGTTTACTTCACCGGTGAACGGATCGGTCGGGCTGGAAAACGACCCGAACCAGTTCGGGTAGTGGAGAATGTCGCGTGCATGAATCGTGGGGATGTCGCTCCGCTTGCCGCCGCCGGTGACGTTGGTGTGGCAGCCGCCACAGTTGTAGCCCTCGCGGACCGCTAGATACGGCTCCGCCTGCGCCGCCCGCGCGAGCAACAACATTCCCCACAGAACTACCACCGCGAATGTTCGGTGCGGCATCATGACCTCCACCCCTGACTCCGAGCCGTGGATTGCACCAGGCCACTGGCCGCGACTTCCACCGTTCGTGGCCATGCTGACCTCGTAAACCGCGCGAGAAGTATGCGATGGGGTCGAGAGCGTCAAGCGCGTGATGGTGAGCGGCCAACCTCAGCGGGCCTGCTGCACGCGAATGCGTGCGAGATATCTCGTCGGCCACGCGGGTCAATATCAGTGAGCCGGATTGTCTCGAACATCCAGACCCGGTGTGGTCAGTGGGGCGGCGCGGCGCAGAGGCCATGAATCAAGGGTAACAACTGCTCGGCGATCACCTGGTGCCCCTCGGGGTTCAGATGCCAGTCGACGTTCCAATACTCCTCCCGGCCATGGGCGTTGGCTGCGGCCCGCAGCGCCGGTAGCAGGTCGACCGTCTGGAGCCCGTTGTGCGCCGCGAGTTCCAGCATCCGTTCGCGCACGGCGTCGTCGAACGCCGCGGCATCGTAGTGCAGCCCGAGGGTGGCCGCCGCCTGTTCGATAGACGCGGCAACCGTAGCGCCTTCGACTTCGATCTTCGTCGGGATGACGACCACGAGCAGCGGAACGCCCAAGTCAACTGCAGCCGTGTGGAATCGCTGTAGCAAGTAGTCGAGCTGCGCGAAGCCCTCGTTGAGTTGCGCTGGATCACCACCCGCTACCGCGGCTTGCCACATGGTCTGCAAACAACCCGCGCACTCCGACGCTACGCGCGCCGTCGCATCGCCGACCTCCTGCGCTGGTCGAACCACAACCCGGCGCGCCAAGGTATAGCTGCGCAAGCGACTCTGTAGCCACCAGTCCACACGCGCGAACGGATCGAGATCCGCACCGGGCGGCTCGATGCGCCAGCCCTCATCGCCGCGCGCCAATAATGGGATGGTGAAGCGTGGCCCGAAGCCGCCGAAGTCTTCGTGTCGCATCCGCAGCTCGGCGATGTCGTTGCCCACGTAGAGCGCGACGATGATGGCATCGGGCTGCAATCGTACACCGCGCTCGCGCAACCACAGGTATTCGAGAAGCGGCGAATACCCGCTGACGGCGGCGTTGAGGACTTCGACGGGTCTCGCGCTGGCGTCGCGCTCGTTCTCCAAGTGTTCCAACCGCGCCGCGTAGCTCTCGGCGTTGTTGACGATGCCCTCGGTCTGCGAATCGCCGAGCAGCAGGATGCGGCACGTTCCCGGCGGTTTGTCGATTGCCGTGTCGCTGTCGCGTCGCAATCCGAGGTTGTTGGTGCGTCGCACGACATCGCCGTTGGTGTGTTCCACGACCGGGATGATTTGCGCATGATCGGGCGCAAGCACGTAGCCAATTGTGGCTTCGCCTACGGCGAAGCTGGGTGGCACGCGCGAGCGCAGGAACAGTTCGGTACCGACGACGGCAATCGCCAGACCTGCGAGGCTGAGCGTGATACTCGCCACCAAGTCGCGGCGTCTGACATCACGCATCGGCGTGCAGCGGAATTAAGGCCTTCCGCCTCCATCGTAAGAGCGAAAGGAGACCGAGCGCCAGCAAGACGATCACACTTGCGAGCGTCGTTGCGGCGCCCGCGTACAACAACCATGGGCGATACACGAACCGCACCGTATGCGCGCCGGCATCGACAGCGACCGCGCGAAATGCGTAGTTGGCACGGACGATCTCCGCCGCCTGGCCATCGACAGTCGCGGTCCAGTATGGATCGAACTGATCCTGCAGTACGACGAGGCCTGGGCGTTCGAGCCGCGCTTGCAACTCGACCCGCTGGGGCGCGTATTCGGTGACCGCCACGCGGCCCTCCGAATTGTATGCGGCCAATTCGGGGCGCTCCACGACTACTCCGTGGCCCAGGATCAGCGCAGTGTCGTTGACCACAGCGGCCAACGCCTGCTCGGCCGTCGGCGCCACCCACGCGTGCGTCGCCACATACGCGCGCGGCAACGGTTCAGCGATCTCGTACACCTCGTAGTCGGCGTCGCGATATACGGCCGGCGGCAATCCGGACACATCGATCGCCGCGTCGCGATGGATCAAAACAAAGCCAACACCCAAGACGCGCAGCAACGGCGACTGCTGCGGTCCGATTTGCCCAATTCGACAGGCAACGAATCCGCCCCATTTGGATTTGGCCACGCCTTCGATCTGATTGACCAGCGTATTGTAGCGACTGTCGATCAACACCTCGTAGTCACCGATGACGCTCAGCCCAGTCAGCATGCCCAGCTTGGGCGGGATCTCGCGCAACAACGCATCCTCCGAGGACAAGCCATTCGGGGCGAAGGTGCGCGTCAAGCCCTGCCGCTGGAGAATAAAGGCGGCCGCATTCCAGGGAACCCTCAATGCGTCCGGTTGGTCCGCCGGAATCGAGAACTGCGCTCCGATCGAGCCGTATAGTTCCACCACGCTGGCCGCGACCACGACCACAACGAGTGCCCGGTGCCACTGCGCGCCGAACCAACGACGCGGGAGCGCAAACAATGCGCCCCATGCGACGAACCACATCCCATGCTGCCGCAATGCGGCAACGGCCGACGCATCACCTTGCTGCCACTGCACATTGACCGCCCGTAAAACCCACCAGAGTATTGCCAGTAGACCCACTCCTGCCGCGGTCGAGATGGTGACTTCGCTCATCCGCCGGTGCCGCCGTAGCGTATCGGCACCTATGGCGCCCAAGAGGGAGAGGCAGAGTGCCGCAATCAGCATGAAGCGTTGGGGGATGCGAATCAGCGACGATCCCGGCAAGTGTAGGTACCAGCGGTAGACGGGTGTGTGATCCCCGAGCGCGATGAGGGTCGCGGCAATCGCTGCGGTCCAGAAAAATATCCCTCGTTGGCGGGTTCGGCGCCACAACAGCGGCACCGCCGCGAGCGCGAGCGCCGCAGTTCCGACATGACCTTCACCGCCGAGTCCAAACGCTCGTGGCCAAGGGTACAAGATGTCCCGCAACAATTGATCGGGTGGCAACCATGCGGGAGGGTCGGTCCCACCTCCCTTCGTCAACGCGCCGGGTTGACGCGGACTGCGCAGCCCCAGTTCAAGTGTCGGGAATAACTGAACGGCACTGAGAGTCACCAAAACCACGCCGGCTACGCCCAGGCGTACCGTTTGTGAACCGGCGGCCTTCGCGCCCGCTCGATGGGCCGTTACGACCAACTGCGCGATGGCATAACCCCCGCAGAGGTAGAAGGAATCTGCCAGCATTGGAATATGCCCGCCGACAACGCACAACGCAGTAGTCGCACCCAACCCGACGGCGTACCATCCCCACGGCGCATCGGTCCGCAAAACCTTCCGCGTCAATCCGAGTTGCCACGGCAACCATGCCGCGATCACCGGCCCTGGCTCCATGCTCGCGAAATTGACGCCGGTGACTGTTCCGCTGAAGGCATAGGTGACGCCACCCAACAGCGCCGCCGTGCGGCCGACTCCAAAGCCGCGCGCGCACCAGTACGTTCCGCCGATCGCAAGCATCGAGTGGAGAAACAGCATCCAGCGGAGAACCTGGGGAACGTCCCAAATGGCGACGAGCCAGTGCAAGGGATACAAAGCACCGTGGAGCTGCGCCGCGAGATACGGCGTGCCGCACAACTGCGTGGGGTTCCACAGTGGTATGGCCCTCGCCCGGAATGCCTGTGCCGCGTATTCCAGCGCAGGCAGCGAGTATTGATATTCGTCGTAGGTAAAGAGGGTTGGAACGCCGCCGGACCGCATGGGGCCAAGGCGCAGACTCCACCACACGAGCGGAGTCACCACACAGGCGGCCAGCACCGCAGCACCCGCAGCCGCATCTCGCCACCCACTCGCGGTCGATCGCATCGGCGCCTTGTTGCATGCCGCGTCTTGATTGTGAAGGATGCTTCCCGCGAGCCGCTCCAGGCGAGGCCGGCGATCGTGGCAGAAGAGCGCAGACGCCCCTGCGTCGATCCACGAACATAGCAGCTGGGCCTTGTGCATCGGTTTGACTTGCGGGAGTCATTTCCCTATCGCGGCGTTCAGTATGCCAGCAAACAAGATCCACCCGTTCGTGCGTCTCGCGTGGCGCATCGATCTCGCCCGCGGTCGCACACACGTGGTGTACCCGCAGTGGCTACGAGAAGGCCTGTTTCACGCGCGTCCACTACTTGGAAACTTGTGGGGGTGGATCGCGCAGACGTTGCTACACGAGCCGGCATTGCGCGCACGCTGCCGCCAGGTTGGTGCGGGGCTACGGCTCTATGGAGCGCCCCGCATCATGGGCAACGGCATCATCGACATCGGGCGCGAGGTTGAGATCGCCCCTGAGCTCAGTTTGCTCATCGGTCTCGGTATGCCCGAGCCGCCGGTGCTCCAAATCGGTGACTATGCGCACGTTGGCCCCCAGAACATCTTCTGCATCGTACGCGGCCTCACGATTGGGACACACGTGCGCACGGGTCCGGGCGTGTGCATCTACGACAACGACATGCACCCGATGGATCCCGTGCGGCGCCGGGAGCAGACTGAGACGATGCCGCTTACCAAGAGTGCGCCCATCGTAATCGAGGACGATGTATGGATCGGCCTGCACGCGCTAGTCCTCAAGGGAGTACACATCGGTCGCGGCGCCGTGGTCGCCGCGGGCGCGGTGGTGACGGAAAGCGTTCCCAGCGGGAGCGTGGTGGCGGGCAACCCGGCACGAGTGGTGGGGCAGATCGATGCGGCGGCGGCGCCGCCGCGCGGTTAACTCGCTACGCGCTCCCGCAGCTCGGGAGCAGGCTTCATCTTCGAGTGCAGTGGCAGGCCGCGAAAGAAGCGGACCTTGTCGCAATCGGTACAGAAGTGCCCTTCGGGTAGCGGAGACTCCTTCTCGGTCCAGATCCGGCGCGCAGCGATAAACTTCTCGTTGTTCCACATGCGCCGGAACGATCCCGGCTTCCAGTCGGCGAAGTCGTCGTGTTTGTAAAACCCCATACAGCACGACGCCATTCCACCGTCCCAGTGAAAGACCGCCTTCTTCCAAAGCCAAGAGCACCGGTTGGCGCGCATGTCGAGGTAGTCAAACGAGTAGTCGCCCTTGGGTGCCCAACTCGGGTCGTCGTACAACCCTCCTGCTGCTGAGAAACTATCGAGGCCGATCTCCTGCGCAAGGCTGCGAGCTTCCTCGACGCGCTCTTCGTTGTGCGCGAAGATGAGATACTGCCAGCAGATACGGGGAAACTCACTGTTCATCTCGCGCTTCAAACGCACGAAGTTCCGCAGGTTCTCGATGACCAGATCGAATTTGCCGCCGCGGCGGTACACCTCGTACGATTGCTGATCAGCGCCGTCCACTGAGGCCGTGAGGTACGTTAGTCCGCTGGCGATGATCGAACGGATGTAGTCGTCCTTGAGTCGAAAGCTGAGGTTACTCGATATCGTCGTGGCCAACTTCTTGTCGCTCGCATACGCAATCAAGCGCGGCAGCTCGGGGTTGAAGAAAGCCTCCCCCCAATTGAAGAGCTCGAGCGTGAGAGCATACGGCGCCAGCTCATCAAGGATCGAGGCGAAGGTATCGTACGAAACATGCCCCTTACCGCGGCCTTTCTCACGGCGCCCGGTTGGGCAGAATGGGCAGGTGAGGTTGCACTTGTTGCTGACATCGATGCACAGCTCGTACGGCCGCGACACCAAATGGGTACGGCCGATTTTCATTTCGACTTTGTTGAGGAAGCGGTTGAAGAGACGTCGTAGGGTAAGATTGCGATTCTTCGCCAGCAGCAACCGAACGCGGCGCGGCGCCAGTTTCCCCAGCGCCTGGATAGCAGCAGACATCACTATGATTCATACCCCACTTCGCCATCGTTAGTAAACGCGGAATCTTGTTGCAGGACTCCGGTTGACGGGTGCGAGCAGCTGCCGTATGTGGCGCCTGATGGCCGCCACGCCAAAAATCCACCCGGTCATTCACGTGATCCGCCAAATCGAGCGGGCGCGCGGGACGGTTCATCTTCCAACCGGTCGCTGGCTGGGCGGCGCACTGTTCTACGCCCGCCCGCTGCTGTTCAACGTTCGCACGCTGCTGATGCAGATCCTCGTCTACGAACCGGCGCTGCGCTATCGCTGTCGTACGGTCGGGCGCAAATTGAAGCTCCACGGTCCGGCTCCACGGATCAGCGGAGACGGCATTATCGACATCGGCGACCACGTGGAGTTCGTCGAGGGTATGTCACTAGTCGTCGGCATGGGTCTGCCAGACCCGGCCCACTTGGAGTTGAAGAATCACATCACCTTCGGCGGGCATCATGTCATCTGCGTCGCGCGCAAGGTGTCGATTGGCAACCACTGCTGGATCGGTGCGGGGACCAAGATCTACGACAACGACGTCCACTCGATGCAGGCCATTGAGCGTCGCGTCCAGTTCGGCAACATGCTGACCGTTCGCAGCGCGCCGATTGTGATCGAAGACGACGTCTGGCTTGGTATCAACACCCTCATCCTCAAGGGCGTTACATTGCACCGCGGCGCCGTGGTCGGCGCCGGCGCCGTCGTCACCGACAGTGTTCCACCATACTGTGTGGTCGTCGGTAACCCGGCGCGCATCGTCGAGCGGATGAGCCCGGACGCCAGCACGGACGAACGCGTGTCCGCGCTGGGCACCCACTAGCCGGCCTCATCGTATTGAGCTTCGGAGATAGGCCGGCAGTGCCTCCGCCACGACTGTGGCGATCAACTCGTAGCCGGCAGGCCGCGGGTGGAAGTCGGGGAAATACGCGCTCGTTTGCCCCGGCGGCTCGGACCATTCCGCAAGTCGCCGGGCGAGATCAATCAGCGGAAGGCCCGTCTCGTGCGCGAAATCGCGGTAGACTTCGTTGATCGTGCGATACAGCGGAACCTCGGGTGCATAAGTCATCAACACGAGCGTCACGCCACGCGCCTGCATCGCCGACGCTATCGTCGATAGATCGCGGCGCAACACCCGCCGAACAACCTCTTCCTCCTCGGCCGGGTAGTAGAAACTCCCTTCGTGCTTCCCGCTGATCTCGTGCGTACCTCCTTGGATCTTCCAGTCAAGACCGCCCTGCTCCACGACCGGAGCCCCTGTACTCCGCACCGCTGCGCGATACCGAAGGTTAAACCGGATGAGCCGCGCGAGTTTAACGACCCGGCTGCGATCCCACCACTCGCCACCGCGTAAGATCCAGCGCCAGCTGCGTACCTCTTTGGCTTGTGCGCCAGCCCGGTTCCAGAAATCGGCAACGCCGACCATAAGGAGCACCACGTCCGGGGCAAAACTGTCGAGGAGATCCGGCAGCGTGTCTCGAAGCTGCGACGAGTTCATACCGGGCACTCCAGCGTTGAGGACAGTGAAGCGACCAGCGCTGGTTGACAGCTTTGCTTCCAGACGTGCCGGGTAACTCTCCTCCGGTTTGACCCAGAGCCCATACGTGTGGGAATCGCCGACGCAGAGCACACGAATCGGCGCCGACGCTCCGCCAATCGATTCCATGGCGCGCGGAGCGGGACGGAGCATCGGAACGGCTACCCGCAGCCCCAGCTCCAGAGCGACCAGCCCAACCCCAACCCCGAAGCTGATCAGCCCTGCGATGGATGCTCCGCGTCGGACCCATGTCAGCGCCGATCGCATTGCTGGCATCATGACGACCACCGCCTCCGGGGAAGTCAACTCACCCCGGCATTCCTGCCCAGAGCCGCATCCAACGCGGCTCCCAAGCTGGGAATCGGGCATTCGAAATCGGCAGGGGGTTCTCCCACGAGCACCACACAACCCGGCGCGGAGCCCGGAGGTTGCGTCGAGTCGTACAAAGCCCACATGGGCGAAAACATCGCCGGGCGCCTCACGCCCGCGGTCGCGTTGGTCGCCATACCTCGCTGAACCACTCCCAATCTCGCCACTCAACTCCTCCGATCGCGAGCAAAATCAGACCGTAGATCGGAAGCGGCGCCATCAAGCGAAACTGCGGCGACACGACGAGGCCGACTAGCACCGCGGTCACCGCCGCCGCCGCGAGCGGGCGAATGGCCTCGCGACAGCATACGCGTATGACGGCGCGCGTGTCGCGCGCGAGATAGAACAGTGCAAAGCTGCTCGTGCTGCTCACCAGTGTCGCCGCCGCCGCGCCGGCGCCACCCCAGCGCGGAATCCACGCGAGATTGAGCGTCACATTGATCACCGCCGACACCGCGCTGATGCGCGCCATCAGACGCTGTTGGCTGCGCACGATCATCACATTCAGATAGACGGCGGCCGTGTAGGAGAAGAACATCCACCAACCGAGCAACGCGACTGCGACTCCGGACGACGCGTACGCCGGGCCAAACAGCACTCGAATCACCGCATCGCGCTGCTGCGACAGTATCAGCGCGAGCGGTACCACGAGCACGATCAGATAGCGCACAGTGATGCGGTAGATTTTATCAAAACGGTCCCGCTCCGTCCGCTCGGCCGCCGCCAGCAGCGGAAACATCGTCACCATGACCGACTCCGGGACCAGATTCAGCGCTTCGGCAATCTTGACCGCCACGGCGTACTGCGCCACTTCGTTCGGTCCGCGCAGCCAATACAGGATGACTTGGTCGATACGCATCCCAACCACGAACAGCAATATCACCACGCCAAGCTCCCACGATTCCCGCCAGAGATAACGAACCAGCGTCCAATTCACGCGCCAGACGACCGCCATCTTCGGCAGCGCGATCCGGAGAATCAGTCCCACCGTGGCCACCCCGTTCGCCAGCGCGACCACCATCACTGCGCGCAGGTCACCTCCGAGTGCGAGGGCGCCGGCAGTCAAGCCGAGGAAGGCAATCTGGCCGGGCAGAGTCAGCAGAAACGTGTAATGCATCTCAAAACGCGATTGGAAGAACCCGCGCACGAGAATCTCGATGGACAGCGGCATGCCGATCGCCGCAACCACGATGCACCAGCGCGTGAGTGACGGGAGGTGCAGCATCCACGCGATGATCACCGCAAGGCCCGCCGCGAAGACGCACAAAATGACGCGGATGATGAACGCCGTCCCGAGCAACTCACCCGCTCGCTCGGGTTGGCGCGACACCTCGCGCGTCACCACTCGCTCGAAGCCAAGGTCGACGATGAAGCTGAACAGGAACATGTACGCGGCGACAAACGAATAGATCCCGAATTGCTCCTGCCCGAGGCCGCGCGCCAGCACCATCGTCGTCGCGAAGTGAATCAACCGTTGCGCGATGCTCCCCGCAATCACCACCAACGTGTTCGAGATCAAACGGCGCGCGGTCGGCACGATCACGCTCCCAGCTGTCCGACGTGGTGCTCCACCGCCCCGAACTCGGCTCTACTGCAGCTTGAGCGCGCGCAGTGGCAACCTGCCGAGGACGCCGTCGATGAAGCCGCGGACCAGCCACAGGTACGGCTTGATGCGTTCGCCGCGCGCCAGCCCCGAGACGATCAGCCGTGTCACCTCCACGAAGAACAGCGTGCAGAACTGCGCCCGCTGCCGTAGCGAGCCATGTTTGCGGGCGAAGAAGATGCCGTTGCGACCGAGAAAGTACAGCACCGGAAACGGGATCGGTCGACCCGGGTGCGCGGCACCAAACCCCTTGTGGTAGATGATTGCCGCCCCATTGAACACGATGCGGAACCCGGCCGCGCGCGCGCGGACACACCAGTCGACGTCCTCGTGATAACCGAAGAAGCCTTCGTCAAACTCGCCGACCGCTTCGATCGCCGCGCGACTCATCATGATGCCGTTGCCAATCACCCAATCGACGTCGCGCACGCCCGCCCATGCCGGTCCGTCCGGTTGGCCCTGCCCCGCGACGCGGACCAGCTCTTTGCCGTATGTCAGCTCGCCATAGGCACCCCAGACTTCAGCGGGATTCTCCAGCTGCAAATTCTTCGCACCAACCGCGCCGATGCCTGGGGTTGCGCGTGCCACCCGGACCAGTTCGGTCACCAACTCCGGATGCATCTCGGTGTCGTTGTTGAGGAGCAAGACATACTCCGCGTCGTTCGCCAGCGCGTCGCGCATGCCGCGGTTGTTGCCGCCGCAAAACCCGAGATTCTTCTCCATCACCAACACGCGCTGCTGCGGAAAGCGTTCGCGCAGCGCATCGACGCTCCCGTCAGCCGACGCGTTATCAACCACGGCGGCCACGTAGTTTGGATACGTCAACCGCGGCAGCGTAGCGACGCAGTTCAAGACGTCCTCGCGGCCGTTCCAGTTGAGGATGACGATGGCGACCTTTGGCGCGTCCACAGCCGGTTTCCTCATGCCGCAAGCGGCGTCTGCTTCGCGCCACTGGACCGGATCAGACCGAGCTCCGCCAATGGCACCGGCCGACCGACGATGCCATCTCGCAACCCGCGCAAGCGCAGGCGATAGCCGTCGAGTTCACCCATGCGCCAGCGATAGAGGGCTTCCTTGATCAGGTTGCCCGCGGTGTAGACAGCAAACGTCAGCGCCTCGAGCGGCGTGGCGTTCTTGCGCACGAACAAGACACTGTTGCGAGCCACCAAGTATGTGATCGGACTCCGGTAGCCGCCGCCCGTCGACGCATGCATGCGATGCAACACCACCGCCGAGGGAATGTAACGAATACGCCAGCCAAGTCGCCGCGCTCGCGTGCACCAGTCGACATCCTCGTGATAGGCAAAGAACCGTTCATCGAAGAACCCGACCGTCTCAAGCGCGGCGCGGCGCAGCAGCATGGCCCCGCCCGACACGCTGTCGACATCGCGCGCGACGTTGAACTTCGTCACGTCCGGCTCCAGCCAGCCTTCGACGCGCACCAGCGAACCGTGGAAAGTCACCACCCCATACGCGGCGTGAATGCGGGGCGGTGATTCGTCAGTCAACGTTTTCGCACCCGCCGCGCCGATGCGGGAGTCTTCGTCGAGCGTCCGCAGCATCTCGGCGAGCAACTCGGGTTCGGCCACGGCATCGTTGTTGAGCAACAGGATCGCCTCCGCGCCGGCGCCTAGCGCGAATCGGATGCCCTCGTTGCAGCCGCCCGCAAAACCGCGATTGGACTCGAGCTGCAGTACCCTGACGCCCGGCCGCGTCGCTTCCAGCGCCGGACGCGGATCGGGTCGCGAACCGTTATCAACGACGATGACATACTCGGGCTGCCGCGTAAGACTCTCCAGACTGCGCAGACACCGCAGCGTCATGTCCAACTGATTCCACATGGGGATAACGACAGCGACACGCACGAGATTCACTTGCGCGCATGCGCGATCGCCAGCACGCCGCCCGCTGTCCACCACGCCGAGAGCGGATCGAGGAGGCGGCGCACTAGACGACCGCGCGCGTTCATCTCCCAGTGCCGATGTCCGGGCGCTACATCCCACGCGCTCGTGCGGTATCCAAAGAATGACGAGGAATCGACCCACAGCCCCTTGCCTAATGGCAGACGAAAATCATCGGCGTGCATCGACGCGACTTCCAATCCGCACTCCTCAAGGAAGCCCCGCAGCTCGCGCGCGCTGAAGCGGTACTCGGCGAATTGCAGATTCAGCCCCGAGCGCCGCTTCTGCCCATCCCGCAGCCGCCGCAGATGGTTGATGAGCACGCGCCGGAAGTAGTTGTTGTACGGCACCGCGACAACCGCCACCCCGCCGGGGCGCAGAACCCGCCACAGCTCCCGCAGCGCGCGCTGTGGCCCTTCACGAAAGTGCTCGATTACCCCGAACGATAAGACCCCCGCCAGCGAATTGTCGCGAAACGGCAACTCGAGCACATCGCTGGTCAGCAACGGAAGATCGGGGACCTCCGCCTGGGCACGTACCAACGCGGCGTGGGAGATATCCAACCCAACCACTGGAAAGCCAGCGCGTCGCAGGTAGATCACCCAACGCGCCAAGCCGCAGCCGGTCTCGGCCACCGGTCCGTCTTGCGGCAGATGCGCGCGGATCACCTCAAGGGTTGTTTCATACGCGCACAGCGCAGTCTGTTCTTCCACCGACTCAGCGTTGCGGTACCAGAATTCTTGGCTCGGATCGATTCCCAAGCTGACGTTGTAGTACGTAAAGCTCATGGCACTTCCGGCTGGAAACCCAACTCTGCCAGTGGCATGGGCTGATCGCGCAGAGCATCGAGCATTCCGCGTACTTTGAGCACCACGCCTTGCTGTTCGCCACTCCACCATCGCCGCACATACTGGAATGGCAGCGTTCCCAGTTGAAAGGCGATGAACCGAAGCACCTCGTGC
>JBGOUW010000257.1:0-7102 GCA_041477755.1 Binatia bacterium | reverse complement strand
TGAACAGCATGTTGAGGAAATTGCCGGTGTAGCTCAGGTCGTTGTCGGGATACGCGTACGGCATGCCGATCGAATGGCGATAGGCAAACGCCGCCAGCGTCGGCATCTTGGCGATCAGGCGATGCGTTTGTACCTTGCGCGATTCGGCGTCGAAGATCTTCTTGGCGTCGGGATAAAAGGTGGACAGCGCGCCGACCGTGCTCACCAGAATGCCCATCGGGTGCGCGTCGTAGTGAAACCCGTCGATGAACTTGCTGATGTTCTCGTGGACGATGGTGTGGTGGGTGATGTTGTGCACGAATGCTTTGAGGTGCGAAGTTGAAGGCAGTTCGCCTTTGACGATCAGGTAGGCGACTTCGAGGAACGTGCTCTTCTCCGCCAGTTGCTCGATCGGGTACCCGCGATAGCGCAAGATGCCCTTGTCGCCGTCGATGAACGTGATCGAGCTGCGACACGAGGCGGTGTTGCCAAACGCCGGGTCGTAGCTCATTAGGCCGGGGTCGTCCGGCTCGGCTTTGATCTGGGCCAGATCGGTGGCGCGGATGGTGCCGTCGCTGATCGGCAGCGTGTACTGTTTGCCGGTGCGACTGTCGGTGACGGTGAGGGTGCTCTCTGCCATGGTGTCGTTCCTCCTGCGATCCTCTTCTCTACTGTGTTTTGGTCGCCGGCAAAATACGCGCGCGCAATTTTACTCAAGTTCGCGGATTTTGTAAGGCCCTCCGATGCACGCAGCCGAAACGATCTTGCTCGACGCGCTCGAAGCGCGCCGTGATCGTACCTTCCGGCGCCTGCCGCGGCTCCGTGTGCAGGGCGCGCGTCGCGCGCTGACTTTTCTCAACCAGGCCGGCCTCGCGTCCTTGTTCGCTACCCGCGCGCTCAATCTGCCCTCTCTGTGGGTGGCGGTCTGCGGGCGCCGCGACCCGCAGTTCCCGCACCACAGTCATCACGACCCTGAAGTCAGTCTTGCCTGGCAGTTGAAGGACGCGCTTCCCGCCGCCGGCAAAGTATTCTACGCGAAACTCATTCGCGGCAAACCGATCTTCGTCGCGTGGGATCTTTTCCCGGCCGTCTACCGGCTATTCGGTCCGCAACGCGACTACGTGCACGAGTATCGCGACGGGTTGCTCTCGCCCGCGGCCAAGGCCGTGCTCGACGTCCTGCATCGCGAGGGCCCGCAGGATACCTTCGCGCTGAAGCTGGCGGTCAATTTGGCACGCCCTGGCCAACGCCGCACCTTCGATGGCGCCCTCGCCGAGCTCCAGCAGCGAGTCTATGTGGCGATGCGCGAGGTGCGTTACGATCCGTTCACCTACGTGTGGGATCTGGTGGCGCGCCGGTATCCCGACCGCGTCAGCGAGGCGCGCCGACTCAAGGAAGATCACGCGGCGGCGCAGGTGACGCGCCGCTATCTGAACGCGGTGATCTACGCGACGTTCAACGACGTGGTGAGTGTCGTGGGCGATCGCCGGCGCGCGTCACGTGCGGTCGAGGCGCTGCGGAGCGAAGCTGCGGTGGCCATCGATTGCCGCATCGACGGCTTGCCCGGGAAGTGGCTGGTGCGATCGTGAGCCCATCGCAAAAGTCGGCAGGCACAGAGGCCTGCCGCCACCATTTTGTTTTGCCTGATTTTCCAAAGATCGGTGGCGGCAGCCGTCCCTGGCTGCCGTAGTTTTGAGACAACCTCTGAAGCCTGCGGCTACAGCGGCTGCGCAGCAACTTGTCTCCTCATGCACCGTGCGGCTAAGGTGCGCGACGCGAAGGAGATCTGCATGACGATACGGCGACGCAAGTTCTGGGGTTGGGGATGGGAAGACGAAGGGCCCAGCGCTGAGCAGCAGCAGCGCATCGCGCAGTTGCTCGCGGCGCGCTTCAATCTGCCGACGCTGTCGCTTGTGCCGCCACCACGCATAGATGAGTTGCGGCTGCGCGCGCCGCGCATCGCGCCGCCGGCCGCGCTCGCGTCGATTTGCTCGACCGACCCCTACGATCGCGCCGGCCACACCTACGGCAAGGCCTTCCGTGACGTGGTGCGGGCGTACCGGCGCGACTACGCCAATCCCGTCGATGTCGTCGCGTTTCCGCGCGATGAAGCCGACATCGCCGCGCTGCTCGACTGGTGCGCCGATGCGAAGGCCGCCGCGATTCCGTATGGCGGTGGATCGAGTGTGGTCGGCGGCATCGAGCCGCGTGTCGGCGACGCCTATCGCGCCGCGGTGTCGATCGATCTTACCCATCTCGATCGCGTGCTCGAAGTCGATCGCACCTCGCGCGCGGCGCGAATTCAAGGCGGCGTGCTCGGCCCCGCGCTGGAAGCGCAGCTGCGGCCGCACGGCTACACGCTGCGCCACTTCCCGCAGTCGTTCGAGTTCTCCACGCTCGGTGGCTGGATTGCGACGCGCTCGGGCGGCCACTTCGCGACGCTCTACACCCACATCGACGACTTCGTCGAATCGCTGCGAGTGGTGACACCGTCGGGGATCGTCGAGTCCCGCCGCTTGCCGGGCTCGGGGGCGGGGCCGAGCCCCGACCGCATGTTCATCGGCTCCGAGGGTATCCTTGGCATCATCACGGAAGCGTGGATGCGTCTACAGGATCGGCCGACGTTCCGTGCCTCGGCGTCGGTAACGTTCGCCGACTTTGTCGCCGGCGCCGCAGCGGTGCGCGCGATCAGTCAGGCCGGTTTGTATCCGGCGAATTGCCGGCTGCTCGATCCGGGCGAAGCGATGACCGCGGGCGCTGGCAGCGGCAACGAAGCGGTGCTGGTGCTCGCCTTCGAGTCGGCCGATCACGCGCTCGATGCGTGGATGACGCGCGCGTTGGAGTGCTGCCGCGATCACGCCGGCAAGGTGCCCGAAGGTGCCGGCAAGACGCGCACCGACGAGGGGGCGAGCCGCGAAGGCGCGGCGGGCGCGTGGCGCCAGGCGTTCCTCGGCGCACCGTACCTGCGCGATGCCCTGGTCGGTATGGGCATGCTCAGCGAGACCTTCGAGACTGCGATCACGTGGGATCGCTTCGAGGCGTTTCATCACGGGGTGATGTCCGCTGCCAGCGACGCGGTGATACGGGTCTGCGGCGCGGGGCAGGTAACGGTCCGCTTCACGCACGCGTATCCCGACGGACCGGCGCCGTACTACTCGATCATCGCGCCGAGCGCAGCGGCGAGTCAGCTCGAACAGTGGGACGAGATCAAAGTGGCGGTGGCGGACGCGGTGATCCGCCTCGGCGGCACGATCACGCACCATCATGCCGTCGGTCGGGATCATCGGCCGTGGTACGACCGCCAGCGTCCCGATGGCTTTGCGCACGCGCTGCGCGCAGCCAAATCGGCGCTCGACCCAGCCGGGATTCTCAATCCGGGCGTGCTGATTGATCCGCGCTAGGGCTACGCCTGTCTTCGAGTCTACCGATCCGCCATCAGCTGATCTGAAGACCGATCGTGAACGTGGCCATGTAACCCGCCCCATCGTTCGCCGGATGGAGCTCGAGCGTGAGCTGAGCGCCCCCGCTGCCGTAGATATTGTCGTTCGCGTTGCGGACTGTGCGCGTCCCGCGGGTGTTGTACGGGGCATTCGCGAGGACCACGTCATTGGTCGCGTCGTCGATGAATAGCTGCGATGTGAAGTCGAAGATCCTTTGGCCGCTCGCCGAAAAAGTGCGGGTCTTGAAGTGGATGTGGATGGTGCGTCCCATGTACCAGCCGGGATAGATCGTGATGAATCCAGCGGCGCCGTTCTGATCGGTGATCTGATACCCGCGCAGGTACGTTTCTCCGACAGTGTCTTTGTTCTGGATCGTTCCGCTGGCTTCGTCCGAGTACACGCCTTCCGCACTCGCGTGCCAGACGTCGACCTGTGCGCCGCTTAGTGGTGTGCACGAGTTTCCCGTCACCTGATACACGCCGAAATTTTAGCCGCAACGGCAGGCCGTTGGTCACGAACGGTTCGGTCGTGCCCGAGGTCAGATCGGCGCGGTTGAGGCCTTCGTCGACGAAAAACGGCCCCTCGGTGAGTGCCGGTTTCACCACACAGGAAAGAGACCCGGGTGTCATCGTCGCCGTGGCGGTACCGCTAGCGGTGGATGTGGCCGGGGGTGTTGCGATCTCGGTCGGTGACTGCGTCGGTGGGTTGGTGGGCGAATTGGTCGATGTCGTGGTTGCCGTCGCGGCGCCAGTAGTAGTGGGAGTGGCCGGCGGCTTGGTTGTGGCGGTCCCAGTTGGTACCTGAGTCGGCGTATCCGTTGCCGCGGTTGAGCCGGAATCGGTCCCACACCCTATGAGCGCGGTCACTCCGACCGCGCCGATGAAGCCCAGCGTCTCGCGCCGGTTGAGTAAACGATTCGGTGAGTCCTTCTTCGTCGTCCCGTTTTCCTCTCGAGCTGTAATGGAGATCGCTCAGCGGGTGATGAAGGGCCATATAAGCAGCCTGCGCTGCCGCCATTTCGATCTACCCGTGCTGCGCGCGCCGACGCATCAGCATTTGAGCGTTGATTTCTTCCGGTCGGCGCAATTGGATGGTTCCGTTGCCGCCAACGTAGTCCCCGATGTTGAGGTCCGTACAGGTGAGCGATCCTTGATTACCGCCAGTGATGACGGTCGAAGCTGAAAGCCGCAGCATCGAGGTTCCAGGGCCGTCGCCATTGTCGATTACGATGATCCCGGTGCGGCAATCAATCGACAGCACTGAACCGAGAAAGTGTACGGTGATGATGCCTGGCTTCGGCGGGATCGCCGACGGCGCGAGCACGATATGCACCGCCACGATCGTACGGTCGCCGCTCAAGCGCACAACGCCTTCGAGGCTGATCACGTCGTCCTCTCGAATGTCGCTACAGGGCTTGGCGTTGCCCGCAGTGTCGACGATCGTTGTGTCCGCCGAGATCCGCGCCATGAACTGCTCGCGCATGTCGTGGTCGTCGTGCACGATCAATTCGCCTGCACCGCAATCGACCAGATCGACGTGAGCACGGAAGGCCGACTGCCGCGGTGCTTGCACCTCCACCGCGTCGGGATGCAGCGCGATGTCAGCCAGCACCACGGTTGAGCCCGCCGGGACATCAAGCGACTGGGTGACTTGAAAGTGCGCGGTCGCAAAGCGCAGGGTGATGGTTCGAGCGAAGGTACCCGTGAGTTGAAAGTTGCCGCCGTCGTCGGTGGTGGTCGCGAGTCCGGGGACCTCATCGATGCTCACGCGAATGCTGGCGAGGTCGCTGGTCTCGGCCGCGCTCCCGCTCGCCGGCGTGGTCTGTACATCGACCACGTTGCCGCTGACGGAGGATCCGGAAACGCCGGTGCCCACCGGACCGCCTCCCGACGCACAGCCGAGGTAGAGCGCGCCGCACAGCACGAGCCACAAGGAGCGCACGGGTTTCATCGGGACCTCTTGATGCGTCCGGGCGGACGCGATTGGTTGTCGGCATCGAGCTTTGCTTCGGCCGGCGCGACCGGCTCTTCGAAGTAGTAGGCGCCCAGGACGACGCGCGAGCGTTCGCCGCCCGGCGCCTTGGGGTGCTGGTCGCGATCGTACGAAGCGAGCAACGTGTTGGCGCGCCGAATGAACTCCTCACCGGTCTGACGCGCTTCGCTGCGCAGCCCGGCGAGGGCTTCAGCCCCGATGTTGTCGTACACGACCTTGCGCTGCAGGCGCGGCACGTCGGGATGCTCGATGTTGTGGACGATGGTTGAGAAGAGTTCGGCCGGGTCAGACCCGAGAAATGGCAGCTTGCCGGTGATGTCGCCGGCCGGGATGTGCGCTTCACGCCGCAAGACGACATCGCCGCTGGGTAGCAGCTCAACGGCGCCGACGTGCAGCAGTTCGTCGAGCACTGAGCGCACGGGCACGTCGACGCCGAGTTCGTGCACCAGTTGAGCGAAGCTCGCCGCACGCGAACGCTCGCTATCGTATGGCAGGCGGCGCGGCGTGCCGGCCGTGTCGGCATAGGGCGGCCCAGCCATCCAACGTCCGATCACGTGCGTGGCGACGGTGTGTTCGATCTCGATGATTCGTTCGGTCGCGCGCTGGCGCAGCGCGGGCACCTCCTTGCGGTTCATGCCGGTGACCAGTGCGATGCGGCTGTCGGTCTGACGCTTGAACGGCAGTGCGAACTCTTGCTCGGCGACTTCAACGAACACTTGCTTCACGATGCGATCGAAGGCCGGGTAGGAAATACCATAGGCAATGAGCTGCCGCACGACTGGCCGCAGCATCCGGCGGATGGCGGCCACAAATTGTTCCTTGAGCGGCGGCGGCAACATGGGCTGAGACGATCACGGACGAACCAACTACCCTCCTATGTCATTTCACCCCGCCGGGCGGCAACTCGGTTCGGAGATGAACGAGTCGTTCCCGCCCGGCGGAGCAATCGGTGCAGTCCCCGTTTGGAGGGGGGGATCACTGGGGTGCTGCGCCAACTCCGATTACGGCGTGGGCGTCGGCGTTGCGATCACACACGTTTGCGCGCAGTCGTGTGCCGTACTCATGCACGCTTGCAACGCCGTGCGGCGCGCCGTTCGACAGGGCTGGAGACAGGCGTGGGCTACGGATATCGCCGCCTGGCAATCAGAGGAGGTTGCATCGGCACCGCAAGCCGTGCGCGCCGCTTGTATCAGCGCATCGCAGGTCTGATCGCAGGTTTGGTCATCGGCACTTGCCTTCTCGCGACAAGCGTGAAGATCGGTGCGACACTGCGCGATGCACTGCGGATCCTTACCCGACGATGAGGTGGACGGAGTTGGGGTCGGACACGCGACCACGCAGGTGTGATTGTCGGTGCGACAGATGGCCTTCGCCGTCGTCAACGCATCGATACACGGCGTCAGACATAAGCGGGCGGCCGCTTGTGCCGCTTCACACGCGTCGGATCTCCGATCTGTCGCGCATGCGTCCTGGGCGGCCTGCAGATCGGCGCTGCAGGTCGTCTGCGCACAGGTGCGGGCCTCTGTGCCCGCGGCTTGATGACAAGCCAGCGCGGTAACCTGGCAGGCGGCGATACAACTGTTGCCGCGGAAGAGGGGCCCATGGTCCCCAGGCTCACGGCCGCCAGGCCCATGCTCTCGCGCGCTTGCCACCGATACGAGCGCCAGCAGCGACAAAGCACTCACCATCAC
>JBGOUW010000508.1:0-3641 GCA_041477755.1 Binatia bacterium | reverse complement strand
TCGATGAAATCTTCACGCTTGAAGGGCTTCACCACGTAGTCGTCGGCACCGAGTTCCTTCGCCCGCGCAATGCTTTCCGTGGTCCCCAACGCGCTCAAGATCATCACCGGCAGCGCCTTGGTGCGGGCCGCACGCTTCAATCGGCGGCAGACTTCGAAGCCGTCGATGCCCGGCATCCCGAGATCGAGGATCACGATATCGGGTCGCTCCATTGCGACCAGCACGAGCGCTTCAGCGGCGTCCTTCGCTGCAATGACTGTCAGACCAAGCCCGGATCGTTCGATGGCAAAGCGGACGAAGACGCGCAAATCGGGCTCGTCATCCACCACCAGCGCGCGGAAGCTACGCGCCGGCGCTGGCGACGGCGTTGGGACGGTGAGCTTGGGTACCTGCCCCTTCGGCAGCTCAGGTTTGGCACCGCTGGCCAGCTTGGTCATGGCGTCGTCGAGCACCATCGCGATCGCCGCGCGGGTGGCGCTCTGTGACAAGCGGCTCTGTGAATTTGACGCCGCATTGGGTACCCGGCGTCCGAGCGGGAGTTGCAGCGCCTCGCCGAGCAAGACCGCCAGGTCCCGCTGCGTGATGATCCCCTCACGCTCCAGCAGTTCGATGATCGGCTGTTGCTTGTCGGTCGCCAATCGTTCGAGCCGGCTGGCATCACGAGAGTCCAGCCCGCCCACACGCTGGAGGAACCGTAGCAACGCTTGCATTCCCTCACGGTCGCTCGCTGTCATCTCATGGAACCTCCACGGAGTGTTGCGGTCTGACCATCATTCGGTCGAGTTGTCCGATTCGTTCCCGCCAATCACAGAGCACGTCGGCTATAGGGTCGCGTGATTCTCGACCTGCCGGAGATCGGCCGGCACCCAGACGCGGAAGGTCGAACCCTGTTTCGGCTGACTTTCGACGTTGATGGTGCCGCCGAGCATTTCGAGCAGGCGGCGGACGATATAGAGGCCGAGGCCGACGCCACCGTATGAAGTCGCAATCGAGCGATCGGCTTGTCGGAACGGCTCGAAGATGATCCCTTGCGCTTCCTTCGAGATGCCAATGCCGGTGTCGCTGACGCAGATCTCGACGCCACCATCATTGAGGTGGGCCCCCACCGTGATGCGGCCGCTGTCGGTGAACTTCACCGCGTTGCCAATGAGGTTCTTCAATACCATCTTCAGCTTCACCGGATCGGTGAACAGACGCGCGTGATCAGCGGCGACCTGCCACTCGAAGTTCAAACCCGGCTTCTCGCGCCACCCCTGGGTTTCGGCGTCGACCTCACCGATGAGGTCGGCGACGCGGATATCTTTCAACTCCAGCGGCACGCGGCGGGTCTCAAGACGGCTGAGGTCGAGCGTGGCTTCGATCAATTCGAGCAGCTCGTGCGAGCTCTTCGCCATCCGGCGCAGCGTGTCCGACTGTTCTCCCGTCATCGAGCCGAACTCGCCATCGAGTAAGAGATCGTTGTATCCGATGATGAGATTGAGCGGGGTACGCAGCTCGTGTGACATCGAGGCCACGAAGTCCGACTTCAGACGGTTGGCCCGGTTCAGCTCTTCGACCAAGCGCGCGTTGGCCAACGCCATCGACGCAAGTTGAGCGATGCCGCGCGCGATGCGCCGCTGCTTGCTGGTCGACGGGTCCGCCCGCGCGCGCCAGCTCGCGGTCTGCACGCCGATGATTTCCTTGCCGCGCCGCAACGCCATCCACAGCCGCGGCGAGTCCGCTGCGTGGGGTTGCCACGGCGTGCTCAAGCCGTCGGGGAGCACCGTTGCCCCGGTGGCGACGTCGTCTTGTTCGAGATCGGCGAGCAGCGGCGTCATCGCTTCCTGCGGTACCTTGAGGACGCGGGTGATCTCGCGCTCTTCCGCCGTGGCGCCGTACACGGCGACGGGAAGGTACGCGTCGTCTTCCGGTCGCCACAGCAACGTGTAGCTGAGATCGCTCTCCAGAACCTCCGCCGTGAGCTGACACAAGCGATCGAGGATCACCGGGGTGTCGAGCGAGGAGATCAGCTCGTGACCGACGCGCGCCAACGCCGCCGACACCTCGGCCTCCTCTTGCAATTGAACGGTCTTGATCCGCAGCGCATCCTCGGCACGGCGGCGCTCGGTCTCGCCTTCATCGGCCCGTCCGCGTTCGCTGCGCGTGCGCTCCACCAGGTAGCCGTAGAAAGCCGCGGCGGTGAACAGAAATGGAATTCGAATCAAGGAGGGTGAACTCCACAGCGACCAGCTGCCGCCAGTAGCGGACAAGCCGTAGAGGTACGCAACGCACACCGCCACCGCGCCGATGGCGATCAGACGCAAGTTCTCACCAATCGCCGCCAATAGCAGGACGAAAAAGTAGAGATAGAAGAAGTCGGGTTCGAACCGCCTGCTCTGCAGCAGCAGCCCGGTGATCCACAGCGTGTCGCCGACGATGATCCCGACGCCAAAGGCGAGCGAATTCATAACCTGCGGCCCGAGCTGAGCGAAAACCACATTCGACGCCAGCGCTGCCACGATCAGCAGAATCCCACTGACCGGGGGCAGCGCAAACTCTTGCTCCACCAACAGCAGGTACGCCGTAGCCACGATCAGCGTATACCGAAGGAGCAAAAACGCGCGGTTTGCCGGTAGATTCTCCATCAGTCCCCCGCCCCGTTTTGCAGGATCGGGACCAGGCCGCTGCTCATCGCAGGCTCTGCATTCGCACAGAGTCCAGCACAGGACGCCTATACACGTCGTTGACTACCGTCAGCCGAAAAACGCTCCGTTTGGGCTTGGACCTGTACTCCGGCCGACCCAACCGACCCGAGATGTCGTGAACGCGCGCCCGGCCAATCGAGCGCGTGGGAAGGGTGCAAAGTCCACCGAACGACAGGTGCCATGACCAGCAAACTTTGCAGAGAGCGTACTCGACCGGGCGCGTTTAGCGAGCAACCGACCGCTCGGTCAGAACGCAGTACGCCCCCTCGGAGAAACCCTGCGCTCCGATGCCGAGGGCATGGTTGAAGCGAGCGCGATAGTTTTCCCACGCGATGACCGCGGTCAACTCAACGAGTTGGGCGGAGGTGAAGTGCGCGCTCAATTGCGCGAATAAGGTGTCAGGCACCTCAACCGGGGTCGTGGTCAACAGCACCGCGTAGCAGATGACGAGCTGTTCCAACGGCGCGAATGCAGCACTCTGTTCGTAGATGGGCAGATCGCGGAGCTGTGCCTCGCTCAACCCAGCCGCTCTGCCGACGGCAGAGCCGATATCCATTCAAAACGGGCACCCGACCAGCGCTGCCGCTTTCAGCGATGCGAGCGCCTTCAGCTTGGCATCCACCAGACGAGCACGGCCGAGTGCAAACTCGTACGCACCATAGGCCTGAAAGATCTGCGGATGATGAGCCGCCACCGCCAGGGGATCCGGAACCTTTCCAAACCGGCGCCGGGCGACCCAGAATGCCAGCCGCGCCAACAGCGGCGCGCGTCGTTGCTCTACCCCATTGATCCGACTCATCGCCTCACCTCCGGTCGCCACGACGCGCGTTGGCTGCGCCCCAACGCGGGAAGCAGAGCACGACGAGAAGCGCCGCGGGGAGCAGCACTCCCGGCAGATCGATCAGCCAGTGTCCGGCGTGCAGCCGACCGCTCAGGATGTCGACAACGTGTATCAGC
>JBGOUW010000401.1:0-4737 GCA_041477755.1 Binatia bacterium | reverse complement strand
GTACGAGTTGCCGCCTGCCCAGTAGGCCAGGAACTGATTCCACACGATCTTTACTGCCGCCTTGGTATCCTTCTCGTCGATGATTGGGAACGGTAAGCCGTAGTAGTACGCGGGCTGCTTTCCGCTGCCCTTCTCGACAATCGTTCCGCGCAGGTCGACGTCGAGCTGGGCTGCGTTCTTCTCGGTCGCTCCTTCGAACGCCTTCTCCCAATGCGCGTTGCCGGTTGGGTACGCGACGATCTTGTTGCGATAGTCCCCATTCTTGTAGTGCTTCAAGATCTCGGGCGGCAGCAGATCCTTGGCGAGATCGGCATTGCTTTGATCCAACACGTCTCCGACGTGCAACCCGGGAGCGATTTCTTCGCCCGCGGCCTGCACGGATCGGCTAGGGGTGAATGCGCAAAGCAAGAAGACGAACGCGACAGGGGTCAAGACGTAGCTTCTCATATGGTACCTCGCTTGGTGGTGTGTCCTTTTGGGTGGAAGCTTCCCGCAGCGGAGATGCTTCACCGTCCCTTGAAAACCGGCTTGCGCTTTTCCTTGAAGGCCTTGGTGCCTTCCCGGCAATCTTCCGACATCGAAACCGGGATGCCGATCTCGAGTTCCTTCTCCAATGCTTGCTCGGGCGAGAGACCGATCCCTTCCACCACCGAGCGCTTCACCGCCTGGACGGCGAGCGGACCGGCCTCGTTCATGATGCGCGCGTAGCGCAGGGCTTCCGGCATGACTTGTTCGGGCGCAACGATCTTGTTGATCAATCCCATCTGCAGCGCGCGCTCGGCGGACAGCTGCTCGCCGGTGAGGAGGATCTCCATCGCGTTGCAGTACGAGATCTGTCGCGGCAAGCGCACGGTCGAGCCGCCCATTGGGAACAGACTCCACTTCACCTCGGCGAGACCGAAACGGGCGTCGTCGCCGGCGATCCGAATGTCGGTGGTGGTGAGCAGTTCGGTGCCACCCGCAACGCAGAAGCCGCGCACCGCGGCGATCAGCGGCTTGGTGACGCGGAAGTTCCGCAACAGGCCCTTGTAAATGATGCTGACGTCGTTCTTGAGGCGTTCGTCGTACTCGCTCTCCGGCGGACGCAAGCCCTGCATCATGCGCACGAGGCGATCGAGATCCGCGCCGGCGCAGAAGGCCTTGTCGCCGGCGCCGGTGAGAATGGCGACGCGCACGCTCGGATCGTCGTTGATGTCCTGCCACGCATCGGCGAGGCGACACAACATCTCCGGATTGATCGCGTTGCGAAATTCCGGACGATTCATCGTCACGACAGCAACGCCGTCGCTCTTCTCGTACAAGACTGCCGGTTCAGACATCTGACTCCTCATCAATGGTGGGCGATGCCCACCCTACGATTGTTCTTTTGGGAGGTGGCGCAACTGCCTACTGCCCTCTGCCTACTGCCTACCGCTTCACAGCTCGCTGCTGACGATCCACATCGCGAAGTATTGCGCGCCGCCACCGTAGGCGTGACCGAGCGCGGTCTTAGCCCCCTCGACTTGATGCGCACCGGCACGGCCCATCACCTGCAGCGCGGCTTCGCCCAGCCGAATCATCCCCGATGCGCCGATCGGATTCGAACACAACACGCCGCCGGAGGGATTGATGGGCAAATGCGCCCCGAACTTCTGCTCGCCGCGATCGACGATCTTCCAACCTTCGCCGACCGCGCAGAATCCGAGGTTCTCGAGCCACATCGGTTCGAACCACGCGAACGGCACGTAGATCTCGGCCACGTCGATCTGATTCCACGGATCGGTGATGCCGGCCTTGTCATAGACCGCCTGCGAGCACACCCGGCCGGCGCGCGGACTGACCTGATCGCGGCCCGGCACCCACATCGCCTCCGCGTACGAGTAGCCCGACTTGATCCACGCTGGCTTGCGCGGTCCCTTTTTCGCGGTCGCCTCCGACGCCACCACCATCGCGATCGCGCCGTCGGACGACGGGCAGGTTTCGCCGAAGCGGATGGGATCCCACAGCATCGGCGAATTCATCACGTCTTCGACCGTCATCGGCTCACGCAGGTGCGCGTACTCGTTGCGCGTGGCGTTGTCGCGCGCGTTGGCGGCTACCATCGGGCCGATGTGCGGCGGACATTTCGTCTTAACGATGTACGCGCGACAATACGGCGCGAAGAAACCGCCCGCGCCGGCGACCAGCGGCGCGACGAACGGCATGTTCGGCGACAGCGCCCACATCGCGTTGCCTTCCGACTGTTTTTCGAAGGCGATGGTGAGCACGCGATCGTACAGTCCGGATGCCACGTGCGTCACCGCGGTGAGCGCGGTCGAGGCCCCGACTGATCCGGCCGTGTGTACCCGCAACATCGGCTTCAGGTGCGCGCCAACGGCGCCGGCGAGAAACTGCTCCGGCTGCGCCACGCCTTCGAGCATGTCGGGCGCCTTGCCGATGACGATCGCGTCGATGTCTTTGTGTTCGAGCCCGGCATCACGCAACGCCAGATCGACGGCTTCGCGCACCAAGCCCGCGATGTTCACATCGGAGCGGCGCGTCGTGTGATGGGTCTGCCCGACCCCGACTACTGCGACCGGGCGCTTCATGACCACCTCCGCTCGGTCCCGAGAACCCAGACCAAGTTCTGTTGCAAGCAATGCCCCTGCATGGCGTGCGCGATGCCCCGCCGCGCGTTGGCCACCGCACGGTCGCCGGCGCGACCGGAGAGCTGACGGAAAATTTCTCCCATGCGGACAAGGCCAGTACTCATGATCGGATGAGCGCACAGCGGACCACCCGATGGATTGATCACCGGGTGCGCCGCCTTCGCATCCAGCCCAAGGGCTTCGCACACGATCAATTCTTCGGCCGGCGTGGTGGCGTACAGCTCGACCAGGTCGGCGTCGCTCGCCCGCGGCAAGCCCGCCATGGCCAGCGCCTTCTCGGCCGCCAGCTTCGCGCTCGCGCTCCGCGACAGGTCGCGGGCGCCGAGCGTCTGCATCTCCGTGCGATGATCGGTGCCATGAATCCACACCGGGCGATCGCACAGTTTCTCCGCTTTGCCTTCGGCCGCGAGGATCATACACGTCGCACTTTCGCCCACCGGCGGGAGATAGCCTTTGCGCAGCGGCTCGACCGCCCACGGCGTTTTCTGTAACTCGGCCGCCGAGGCCGCGCTGCGCACTTGGTTGTCCGGATTGCGCGCGCCGGCGGCACGGTTGCGCGCGGCGATGGCAGCGAAATCGGCGTCGGTCGCGCCCGTGCGCGCCATGTATGCGCTCGCCTGCAGTGCGCAGCTCGACGTCGGGTCGAGACCGATCGGCGCTTGGTAGTACGGATCGAGCTGCAGATTCAGCACGCGATCCGGATCGCCTTCGGACGTCTTGCCATGGCCGACGACGAGCGCGGTGTCGCAGTCGCCCGTTTGCATCCGCAGCCACGCGTAGTAGGCGCAGAACGCGGCGTCCATTTCGAGATGGAGATCTTGGCGCGGCGGCCACGAGCCCATGACGTCAAGGGCACTGACGAAGCCGAACGGCCGCCCATCCATGTAGTCGACGGAGCCGGCGATCTGGTAGTCGATGGCGTCGCGCTCGACACCGCAATCGGCCAGGGCTTGACGCACCACAGGGTACAGCATCTCGGTCGAGATGCGGTGCTCGTCGCGCGCGACCACCGGCAATTGCGCGAAGCCGACGATGGCAACGTTGCGCAGGGTACTCATGCTGGTCTCACAGTCGATTGAGGTACGACTCGGGCCGCTCGTCCGGCTCGCCCGTGGGTCGGAAGTAGAGAATGTCCTGGTGATCGCCGTGGCGCTCGCCATCGGGTTTCCACACCGCCTCGACCCGCATGCCCATGCGCACATCGGCGGGTTTGCACTCTTGGATCAACGCGAAGATCGAGATCGCCGCCCCGTCGAGCGCCACCGACGCCGCGACGTAGGGCAGCTCGATGTCGCGCCCGATCACCGGGATGTTGACCGTGCAGAAGGTGGTGATGACACCGCGGTCCGGGACGTCGACGAACTCGGTGCACGGCGCGAAGCTCTCGGGTGAACAAATCAGAGGCGGCACGAACACCTTGCCGGTCTGCGAGCATTTCGAGCCGAGGATGCGCTTGTCCTTGAGCGCGGCCAGATAGCGCGCCTTGTAGTCGCCAGCGATGTAATCGTACGGCAGGTAGACTTTGGATTCGACGTATTTGACGGGTTCCTGCGGCGGTTCGTTCATGGTTGATCCTTCACGCGATCACGCGAAAGCAGTCGATGTCGCGAATCGAGCCGCAGCGTTGATCGTCCGCTTGCCACACCGCTTGTACGCGCGTCCCCACACGGAGCTTCGCGAGGTCCTCCCTGACGATGTGCGCCAGCCCAGTGTCCGCGCCGTCGAGCTTCACGAGCACGAACGCAAACGGCGTCGCCGACGGGTGCAAGCCCTCGATCGGTTTGTGGACCTTCGCGACGGCGGTGACTGTCCCCGTCTCTTTGACCTCGACCCACTCGCCGCCGGCCGACGCGTCGATTTCCGAGTACCCGGTCGGCGGCACGACGACACCTTGGCCGTTCACCCGCTGGCCCCAAATCTTCTTCTGCAGCTTGAGGCCGGCGAGAAATCGGCCGACAGTTTCGCCGGTCGAGTGCTTATAGGGAAACTCCATCACTTGCTTTTGGCTCAGCGGCGCGATGGACGATTCGCGGGGTGCAGTGCTCATGCGCTCTCCAATGATTCGTCCCACGTTCCGGCCAACAACGCGTCGGCGGTGGGATCGATGACT
>JBGOUW010000547.1:0-3314 GCA_041477755.1 Binatia bacterium | reverse complement strand
CAGCGCCATGACCGCGCTACGCGGCAGTGGGCAGGCGAAGGCGCGGCCGTCGCGTGCGCTCGCTTGCAGCGCCAGCACTTGGTCGAGCCGCGTCACCCCCCGCTGCCCGAGCAATTCGAGAAAGTGCAGCCAGACCTCTGCCGTGATCGCGGCGTCGCCCAGGGCGCGGTGTCGATCAACCAGCGGGATACCGAAGTGCGCGGCAACCGTGTCGAGTCCGCGCCGGCGCAGCTGCGGCAGCAGGCGCCGCGCGAGCCGCAGCGTGCAAACGTGCGGCTGGTGGAGCGGGTGACCACGATGCGCCTGCACCGCGACGTTGAGAAAGCCCAGATCGAAGTTCGCATTGTGCGCGATCAGTACCCGTTCGCCGACGAACTCGATGAATTGCGGCAGCACATCGGCGACACGCGGCTGGCCTGCCAGCCGGTCGTCAGTAATGCCCGTGAGCTGGGTGATGAAAAACGGCAAGCGGCGGCCGGGATCGATCAACTGCGAGAAGCGTTCAGCGAGGCGCCCGTGCGTAACGCGGACGGCGCCGATCTCGATGATGGTGTCGCCGTGTTGCGGCGATCCCCCGGTGGTCTCGAGGTCGACGACGACGAACTCGGTGTCCGACAACGCTCTCCCCAGCGTTGCGTGTGCGCTGGCGATCCAGCACTGATCTGTCTCACAAAACGCGAAACGTGGATCGCTGGCGAGCAGCGTATGCATGAAGCGTGGGCCGAACTCCCGATCCGCGCCCGATTGGGTGAAGATGAGATCGAGCAGCTCGTGCGCACCGGCGCCAGCGGGGCGGTCGAGTAGGTAGCGGTGGAGGGCATCGCGCATTCCGTGCACGTCTACCACCGCCGGCCCGAGACGAACAAGGGGCGAAGATTTATCCGGGCAGATTCGCCCGCGAAGATTCACGCGGATGGATGCGCCGTGTCTACGCCGCAATCTTTTGGGCGAGGAAGGCCTCGATGAAGCGGTCGATGTCGCCGTCGAGCACCGCATCGGTGTTGCCGATCTCGACCCCGGTGCGGTGATCTTTGACCATGCGGTACGGGTGCAGCACATACGAGCGGATTTGGCTGCCAAACGCGATGTCACGCTTGGTCTTGCTCAGCTCGTCCATCCGGTCGCGCTGCTTTTGCAATTCGAGTTCGACCAAGCGCGCGCGCAGAATCTTCATCGCCATGGATTTGTTTTTGTGTTGCGAGCGCTCGTTCTGACAGGCAACGACGATGCCGCTCGGCAGGTGGGTCAGCCGCACCGCCGAGTCGGTCTTGTTCACGTGTTGGCCACCCGCACCGCTAGAGCGGTACGTGTCGATGCGCAAATCGTCTTCGTCGATTTCGACTTCGACCTCATCGGTAACTTCCGGGTAGACGAACAGCGAAGCGAACGACGTGTGCCGGCGGGCGTTGGCATCGAAAGGCGAAATCCGCACCAGCCGATGAATGCCGGCCTCGGCCTTGAGATAGCCGTAGGCGTACGGGCCTTCGACGGTGAACGTCGCGCTCTTGATGCCGGCGCCTTCGCCGGCTTGCTGATCGACGAGCTCGGTCTTGAAGCCGCGGCGCTCGGTCCAGCGCAGGTACATGCGCAGCAACATCTCGGCCCAATCTTGCGCCTCGGTCCCGCCCGCGCCGGGGTGCAGGGTGACGATGGCGTTGCCGGCATCGTGCTCGCCGCCGAGCATGCCCTGCATCTCCATGGCGTGGACCCCGATTTCGATGGATTCGATTTTCGCAAGCGCTTCTCGATCCGCGTCCGCGTCACCCTCGCGCGCCATCTCGGCGAAGATCTGCGCCTCGTCGAGTTCGCCGCGTTGGCGGCGCCAAGCGTCGAGCGGCTCGGCGAGGTGAGAGCGCTCCTTCAGTGTGGCTTGGGCCTTCTCGCTGTCGTTCCAAAACGAGGGGGCTGCGGCGGTCTCGTCCAGCTTGGCGATCTGCGCTTCGCGCGCCGCGACGTCAAAGATGCCTCCCGAGGAGGGTCAAACGCTCCTCCAAGCCGGTAAGGCGTTGCTGCAGTTCTGCCGGTTCGATGCTCATGACTGTCGCGGGACCGCCTTTCTGTTACTGGATCGTGCACCTTTCATTCCACTTCACATGGCAGCAGGCAAGCCGGGCGCGCCAGTTAAAGCGTGCGGGTCGTGCATTTGCGTTGAAGCACCCCCGCGGGTGCTGTACAAATGAACGCGGTGAATCATGCTGCCCAGGAGTTGTGGACGTACGTGGCTGATGGTCGATCGAAGGCGCGGATTGCGGCGTCCGAGAGCGCGCCACCGTCGGCGTCCGCTGGTTTGACGTGAGACACACGCGCTTGCCGTCCCACCCATTGATGTCGTGGTCGTGGCGGTTCACTCTGCTTCTCCTGAGCGGCGTCGCACTCGCGCCGGCGAAGATCGCGGCGCTCGTTCCCGATGCCCCGAGCGTCGGAGTGACTTCGGCCGAACAACCGGCGGGGAGTGGTAGCGGCCCGGGCGCCGTAGCCAGCGCGGATGGTTGTCTGGTGGCGTTCACGACGCGTGCAGCGCTGACAGCCAGCCCCAACGATGACTCCAACCAGGCGACTGACGTGTACGTGCGCGATCGCTGTGCCGGGCTCACTGAACGCGCGAGTGTTGGCCCAGCGCAACGCCAGGGCAACGGTGCCAGCACCCGTCCGACGATCAGCGACGACGGCTGCGTGGTCGCGTTCGAATCCGACGCGAGCAATTTCGACGACGCGGTGACGGACACCAACAACGCGGGCGACGTCTACCTGCGCGATCGCTGCGCGAACACGACGGAGCTGGTCTCGCGCACCCTCGCCAATCACGCGGGCAATCGCCGGAGCTTCGATCCGGTGGTGAGCGCCGACGGGTGTCTGGTCGCCTTCGTGTCCGAGGCCACCGATCTCACCGGCGAGCCAGCCACCGGCGGCACCCATCTGTTCGTGCGCGACCGCTGCCACGGCGCTATCAATCGCTTGGCCGACGTGAGTCCGTTGCCGATCCGCCCGATGCGCGTCCTCC
Source organism: Binatia bacterium (assembly GCA_041477755.1). GTDB lineage: Bacteria > Desulfobacterota > Binatia > HRBIN30 > JACQVA1 > JACOST01. The sequence goes on along the minus strand of JBGOUW010000547.1, from coordinate 313 downwards.
TCTACCGCGGCAATGCCGGCGTGATTCAGGAACCCGACACCTACGCCAGCCTGACCGACCGCTATCAAATGCTCGGCGCCGACGTAGTGGAAACCGCCAGCTTCCCGAACGACCTCGGCGATTTCCGCCTGGTGTTCATCGTCTCGCCCGGCGCCACCGACGGCACACCCGCGAGCTATTTCAGCGACGCGCAAGTTACCGCGCTACGTGTGTTCGTTGAAGGCGGCGGGCGCTTGATCGTGCTCGGCGAGCACAGCGGGATGCCGGGTACGTCGACAGTGAATGATCTGCTGATGCGACTCGACACTCGCGT
>JBGOUW010000228.1:0-7765 GCA_041477755.1 Binatia bacterium | reverse complement strand
GCCCGCAGGACGTCGAGCGCGCACGCAACAGCCAGGCCAGAGGCGTGATCGAGGAGCGTGGTGATCGCGCCACCGAAGACGACCTTGCGGACCGGGTCGCCGATGAGCTCCGCCCGATAGGGCAACATGATGACAGCGAAGCCCGGCCCGGTCTCAATCACCTTCATGCCGAGGTGATGCGCGTGTGGAGTGTGGCTGGCCATGTCGTCGCGGCCAGGACCGAAAAGAGAACCGAGGGCGTATTGCTGATTCGAGGACATGCGCGATTGTAGCATTCGCCGCTCTCGTTAGAAGAGTGGGCCCTTGCGATACGCGACGCGCGACGATACTGAGCGCCGCATGCCGCCCGCTGACAAACTCGAAGCCGCGCGCGGCCTCACACTGCACCTCGATGACTCGGCGCCTTGGCGTCTGAGTTGGGGCGAGCCGGACTGGCTCGGACCGATCGGCTTCATGCTGCAGCGCGCGGGCGAGTGGCACGGCGGCGGCATCGACGTACCGGGCGCACGGCATTTACAACCCAGCCTGCACGGCTTCGCGGGGCGCGACGACCTCGGCGCGTATCACAGCGTCGACGTTGCGTGGGCAACGCTGCCGATTCCGCTTCGCACCAGCGTCCGCGCCTACATCGACGCGCCCGTCATCGTGTTTCGCATCGAGGCCCCCAACGGTGTGCGCGGACTCAGCACCGGGCGTTTCGAACAGCCCTCGGTCGTGTGGCCAATCCTCCGGCCAGCGCGCCGTCAAGCCGGCGGCGTGCCAGCCGACACCGTGTCGTGTGGCCATCAGTACACTGAGTTCGCGTTGCCGGTGAGTGGCGATGCGCAGTGTACCGGCTTCCGCTTCGCGCCGCATCGGCCGCCGGTGGTCGAGCCGTTGCTCTTCATTGCGCCCGACGGTCGCACGCTGCTGCTCGCGCCGCTCGATCAGTTTCACGAACAAATCATCGTCGTGCCACCCGACCGCGAGTCGGCCTCCGACGGTGTACGGTGCGGCTGGCACGGTGACCTGGCAGAGGTCCCCGCCGGTTTCGCGACCGAGTTGGCGATATGGGCGGGCGATGGACCGCGTGAAGTGCTCGATGCGTGGGCCGCACTGCTGCGGCAGCGTCATGGGACTCAGCGCGCAACGCGCTACGCCGACGCCGGCGTCGGCATGTTGTCGTACTGGACCGACAACGGCAGCGTCTACTACTACCGCACCGAACCGGAGTGCGACTACCTCACCACGCTGGAGCGCGTCGTCACCGACCTACACGCGCACGACGTTCCGGTCCGCTCGTTGCAGATCGATTCGTGGTTCTACCCGCACGAGAACCTACGCGAGGTGAGCTCCGCTGGGGCTCCGGTCGTGCCGCCCAGCGGCATGCTGAAATGGGAGCCGCGCGCGGACCTCTTTCCCAACGGCGCGTCCGATCTACAGCGACGAGTCGGCGGCCTGCCACTGACCTTTCACAGCCGTCACTTCTCGCACCAGTCACCCTACTTTGAACAGTACGCGGCGTGGAGCGATGGAGCCTACGCGCACCCCGTGGACGGAGCGTTGTTCGATCGGCTGATGGCTCAGGCGGCGACTTGGGGGGCGATCACCTACGAGCAGGACTGGATGGTCGAGTCGTTCTTCGGCGTGCGCGGCTTGCGGGCTGCGCCCGGCCGAGTGCGCGCGTGGCAGGAGCAGCTCGACCGCGCCGCCGGCGAGCACGGCCTCACCTTGCAATGGTGCATGGCAACCCCCGCCGACTTCTTCCAGACCGTCACGCTGCGCCATCTCACATCGATCCGCACCAGCGGCGACTACCGCTACCTGTTCGACAATGGACTCAATTGGGTGTGGTTCCTCCACACCAACGCGTTGGCGCGCGCCCTCGGTCTCCATCCGTTCAAGGACGTGTTTCTCTCGCACGGCGCCACCGCGATCAGTCCGGGCGAAGAATACGCCGAGGCCGAAGCGCTGCTCGCCGCGTTGAGCGCAGGGCCGGTGGCGATCGGCGACCAACGCGGGCACACCAACCGCGACCTGGTGATGCGGGTCTGCCGCGAAGACGGCGTGCTGATCAAACCCGACGTGCCGCTCGCGGCGCTCAACCGCTGCTATCGCCTGAACAGTTTCTTCGAACCGTCACCCTTGGTCGGCGAGTGTTACAGCCAGCATCCGGCCGGCCGCTGGCTGTACGTCGCCAGCTTCAACGCGTGGCGCGAGAAGCAGCCGCTCCAGTTCCGGATCGAACTCGCCGATCTCGGTAATGTCCGCCCGGACGGGGCGGTGATCGCCTACGATTGGCGCCGCCGCACGTGGGAGCGCACTGAACGCAACGGCGGCTGGGATTGTACGCTCGAGTTTCAAGACTGGGACTATCGCGTGCTGTGCCCGTTGCTGCCGGGTGACGTGACCGTGTTCGGGGACGTCGGCAAGTACGCCACCGCCGGTGACCGGCGCATCGCCGGCATCACCGCAATCAGCGATGGCGTTCGCTTCGACGTGCTGGGCACGCCGGAATCGTGGGTCGACGTCCACGGCTACGCCGCCACCCGGCCGCGCAGCTTCAGCGCGTGGGTGCCGGGCGCGTCACGCACGATCGCCGCAGCCGACGCGCTCGATGGCAAGTCGTGGTGCTGGGATGGTGATTCGGGCGAGTGGATCCTGCGGATCTGCAGCGGGCCACTCGGTCGACAACGGGTGTCGCTGGTTGGCGATGCTTGAGTGCCTTACACCTGACTGAACGCCGCCGAGTACTCGACGGTACCCCGAACCCCGCGCAGCGCGCCCGGGACCAACTCGTGCGCCATGAAGACGGGATCTGGATACGGCGCTTCGAGTCCGAAGGCACGCGCTGAGGTGAATCCGAAGCGCGGATAGTAGTTCGGGTGCCCCACGACCACGACGATGCGGTGCTTGAGGCGGCGGCACGCATCGAGACCGCGTCGCACCAACTCGGAACCGACGCCGCGGTTCTGCAACTGCGGTCGCACCGCCACCGGGGCCAGGGCGAGCGCCGGCAGCACGCCTTCCCTGGCTCGAATGGCGACGCGACTAAAGAGAATGTGACCGACGACGCTCTCCCCATCGACGGCCACGAGCGACAGCTCGGGAATGAATTCGGCCGACGCGCGTATTACCTCGACCAGCCGTGCCTCATTGTCACGGCCAAAGGCGAGAACGTTGACCTCATGGATCGCCGCATAGTCGGCGGCCGTCTCGGCGCGAATGGCGAGGCTCACGCGCGTGGTCTATCGGGCCGCGGAGGCGCTGCCAAGCGCCGATTCTCCACGAATTTGGACCGGCCACCGCTCGGTTGCGTTCGGTTGTACCCCAGCGGCACACCTGCTAAGGTCGCGCCACTCAAACTGACTGTCCGGCGCGAGAATCCCGCCTAGCACTGCGGCGTCTCGGCACGCCTCCCGCACCCCACAATCAGCGATGGCAGCGACAACAGGTGTCGCTGTCCTAAGAAGAGGCAAACGCAACGCGGTCGCGGCGGCGACCCATCAATAAGGGAGTTCGTGCAATGGGAAGGAAACTATACGTCGGCAATCTCGGGTTCGACGTGACCCAAAAGGATCTCGAAGAGCTGTTCGCTCAGGCAGGCGCCTGCGAATCGGTGGCGGTCATCACTGATCGCGAAACCGGTCAGTCGCGTGGGTTTGGGTTCGTGGAAATGAGCTCGAACGGCGAGGCTCAGCGAGCGATCCAGCAGTTCGACGGGCAGGAGTTCAAGGGCCGCGCCCTCAAAGTGAACGAGGCCAAAGAGCGCGAAAGCCGCGGTGGTGGTGGTGGCGGCGGCGGCGGCGGCGGCTGGAATCGTCGCTACTAGTCGCGACGAGTTATACCGTTCGCGCCCGCCTCGCTGGGGCGGGCGCGAACATCCTCCAGACGCGCGAGTGGCGCACACGGTTGGCAGCGCCGGCTGTCATCCCACGGCACTCAGGAGACCCCATGCAATTCAGTCATCTGCCGGCCTCGAAGCCGGCTCCCAAACGCGTCAAGAGCGGTCCTGTCTTTTGCGTCGGTTGGCGCGCCTTCGTGAATTGGCCACAGGCGGATGGGGGGGCGCCGCAGCCGGTCCCGATGACCGATGCCGAGGGCAAGACGATTGGCAACGATCTCATCGATGGCCAAGAGGTGGAGATCGTCTCCTGGCGGCCCCGCGCGCGCGAAGGCGTGGCCTATCAAGTCAGGCGAATCACCGACCGCAGCGAGTGGTGGGTTGCCGCCCTGTACCTCCGCCGCCTGCGTCTGGGTGAATCACGCGTAGGCACACCGATCTGATTCGCACGAACGGATGCCTATGCGCGTCTTCTTGATTCACGTCCGCGATCCGCAATTCTACGCGTTGCCGACCGCCACCCGCGCGAAAAATGGCAACATCCGCGTCATGGGCTTCCCGCCCATTGGGATCATGTCGCTCTCCGCGGTGCTCAAGCGCGCGGGTCACGAGTGCGTGATGTTCGATCAGGCGAACCCGGAAACGCCCGACAACGTCATCATCGACGAGATCCAGCGACAACAGCCGGCACTGGTCGGACTGAGCTTCTTGAGCACCACGAGCTACCCGTACGCCAAGATGCTCGCGCGTCAGATCCGCGCCGCCAATGGGCAGACCCGGCTCGCGTTCGGGGGCGTGTTCGCCACACTCAACGCGGAGTTGGTCAAGCTGCAGTGCCCCGAAGTCGACTTCGTCTGTCGTGGCGACGGTGAGCAACTCCTTCTCGATCTGATCGACCGGCTGGACGATCCGACCGAGGTTGCCGGCGTAACCTGGATGAAGGATGGCCAGCTGATCCACAATTCCAACCGGACGATGGATCGCGCCCTCGACCAGTGGCCGTTTCCTGACCGCGAAAGTCTGCCGTTGGACTTCGTCGAGTCGATGCCGCTCGACGTGCCAGCGGTGCTTTCCATGGAGCGCTTCACCACGATGCAGACCTCGCGCGGCTGCCCGTGGCCGTGCGTGTTCTGCGACATTCCGATCTTCAATGAAGGCAAGTGGCGTTCGCGCAGCCCGCAGCACGTCATCGACGAGTTCGTTCACCTGCAACAGCTTGGTTACGGGTCGGTCTACTTCGTCGACGACCACTTCTTGTTGCAGCCCAAACGCATCGAGGCCATCTGCAAGGGCATCAACGATGCCGGCGTCACCATCGAGTGGGGCTGCGAGGGCCGCGTCGACTCGACCGCGCAACACCTCTTTCCCGCAATGGCCAAGGCGCACTGCCGCACCATCATGTTTGGGATCGAGAGCGGCAGCCAAGCGGTGCTCGATCGCCTGAAGAAAGAGCAGACGCTGGCCGATGTCGAGACCGCCGTCACCAACGCCAAGCAAGCTGGAATCGAGATCGTGCACGGATTCTTCGTCGTCGGTAGCCCGGACGAGACCGTGGAAGATATGCGCGCGACCTTCGATTTCGCCTCCAAGCTGCGCCTCGATACCTTCGCCTTCAACCGGCTGTGCGTCTATCGCGGCACACCTCTGTGGCAAGAGTACCTCCAGCGTGGCGTGGTGAACGACGCGACGGATTGGTACAAGTACTTCAAGTGTTCGGAGATCGACCCGACCTGTCTCGACGGTCCGCTGATCAACGCCGAACGGAGCGCGGGGCTGCGCCGGCTGTTCGTCTACAAGCTCACGCACTACCCACTGCAAACGCTGCGACTGCTGCGCCGCTTCACTCGCTACATGAAGCTGCGCGACGTGGTCTATCTCATCGTCAAACCATTTCTCGGCGACAAGCGCGGGCCGACGAAGAACGAGGTCCTATCGCGCGCTGTCGAGCACGGCACCCTCAAGGACGCCGCGGCCAGTCTCACGCAGCTATCCGACCCGGTCCTCGAATTCGTGATGAACGAGTCGAGGGCCGAGCGCCACCGCTTGGAGCGACAAGCCGAAGGCTCGGCCGAAGTCGCCTGAGCGAGAGGTTCAAGATGCCCATGAAAGATACTCCACACCGCTACGGCGCCGAGGATTGGGTTACGCTTCGCGACACTCGCGAACACGTCAAGATCGAGATGTGGTCGAGCATCGCGGCGGCCTACCGCGTTCGCTCACGCGCGAACGGCTTGCTGTTCGTCACCGACGAGGAGATCGACGAGGTACCCGCCCACCCCGAAGCCCATCTCGGCAAGCACTGGCACCGCTGCCAAGCGCCGCGGTGCGGCGCCCCAATCACGCCGGATCGCCCGATCTGCCCGCGCTGTCAGGCACCCATCTGTTCGTGCAGTCGCTGCCAATGCGCCCGGCCGGTCGCCACAGCGGCGCGTGCCCGCGCCAAGACCGCGCGCAAGAAGGCGGCGGCGAAAGCGCAGTCCGCACCCGCCGCTTGAGGCTTGCCGCCGCGCTCCATCTCGGCGCGCGACCGCGCGGGCAGGCCGCGCTTCGTCAGGGGTCCGACCGAACGGTGTCGTGGAAGTGGGTGTAGTTCACGACGCGACGCCCATCGGGAGTGCGCGAGAGAATGTCGACAAAGCGCGCGTTCCACATGATGTCGCTGACCACGTACGAGTGTCGGGCGTGCACCGTTTGCGCAAAACTCTCGTCGAAGCCGGTGAGCGAGATGATGATCTCCGCCTCGGCGCCGGCGAGCGATTCCGGCGTCGCGTGAAATAGCGGACTGCTTTCGGTCAGCGGGTGAATCGCGGTCCACGACAGCGCGAACAGCGCGTTCTGGGCGCGGGGAACCTGCAGGTCGTGCAGCCGGCGGATCACTTCCCCCTCTTCGGTGGTCTCGGTCAGCGCCAGGACAACGTGGATGCGCGCCTCGACGATCTGATTGCCGCGTTGATTTGCCATTCGGAACATCAGGCACCGAACGCCGTCCCGCCGAGTCACCACGGCCACGCGGCTGAACACTACCCGCGCCGTCGGCCGCGAGAATTTCGCGAAGGTCAAGCCGGTGACGAGAGCGATTCCCAACAGACCGACCAACGACTCGATGGTGACCAACACGTTGGCCAACAGCGTATGCGGGGCCATCTTGCCGTAACCGATCGTCGCCATCGTTTGCACGCTGAAGAAGAACGCGTCGGCGAACGAGCCCGGGCGCGCGTTCTCGATGTTGTCGGCACCGATCAAGTACAAGACGGCAAAAAGGCTGTTGGTGGCGACGAACAGCGCCACCAGCACGATCAGCAGCCGCCACCACGATGATACCAGCAGCAAAAGGTAGAGGTCGTGGAGACGGTGGCGGCCCACACCGGTGTGCACAACATTGAGCGCGCCGCTGGGATCGACTACGCGCCGCGGATCTTCGGGGTGACTCATCGCGGGCGAGTATACTTGAGCCGCGGCGCGATGCGAGTATTGTGCACCCGGAGGGACGCTATGATCACCATCCGGCCCGCCGCAGCCCGCGGCCACTTCGATTTCGGCTGGCTCGACACCCATCACACGTTCTCCTTCGGCGAATATCACGATCCGCAGCACATGGGGTTTCGCGTGCTGCGGGTGATCAACGAGGACCGCGTGCAACCCGGCCGCGGTTTTGGAACCCACGGCCACCAGGACATGGAAATCGTCACCTACGTCCTCGCCGGCGCGCTCGAGCACCGTGACAGTTTGGGGACCGGCTCGATCATTCGCCCGGGCGACGTGCAACGCATGAGCGCCGGCACCGGTGTGACCCACAGCGAATACAATCCTTCGCGATCCGAGCCGGTGCACCTGCTGCAGATCTGGATCGCGCCCGAGCGTCGCGGCCTGACGCCGAGTTACGAACAAACGCACTTCGCCGACACCCGCAACGCCTTGCAGTTGCTCGCGTCTCACGATGGC
>JBGOUW010000557.1:0-3245 GCA_041477755.1 Binatia bacterium | reverse complement strand
TGCCACTCGCCGCTGGCGCTGCGGTTGGAGCTGTGCTGACTGCCGACCCGCTCACGTCCGCGCTGCTACTCGCCGCCGCCGCCGGCCTGGCAGCGCTGGGTGTGGCCCCAGCGTGGGTCGTGTGTCTCGAAATCGGTGGCGCGCACGCCGGCGTCGTCAGCGGCGCGATGAACACGTTCGGAAACCTCGGCGGCACGCTCAGCCCGGTCGTCTTCGGGTTCTGCGTTGATCGCTGGGGTTCATGGAATGCGCCACTGTTCAGCGTCGCGGGCTTCTATCTCGTCGCCGCGGTCTGCTGGCTCGCCGTTGATCCCACCCAACAAATCGAACCTACCGACCTCTAACCCAAAAGCGAAGATAGAATGTAACCGCCGATGCACGCCGATGGCCGCCGATTAGAAGCGGAGAGATCTGTGAACTCCATCCAAACGCATTTGGTGATCAAGCGATGAGTCGCGTTGAATTCCGCATCTGCGTGCATCGGCGGTTTCCCTTCTTTGTTCGGGTTGAGGCAAACGTAGTCGCCGCTGTGCTCATTCGTATCGCAGCGCCGCTGCCGGTTCGAGACGTCCCGCCCGGCGCGCCGGTATGAGCGCTGCGATGAGACAGACCGCGATGGCAGTCACCCCTACCCCCGCCGCTTGCAGATAGGGGACGTGCCGTTCCAGGGTCCAGCCGAGCAGATACGGAAACGTCGCGTCGACCCATAAGACACCCAACGCACCACCGGCAAGGACCGCGAGCGCCAAGCCCAGACCACCCAGCAGCACACTCTCCAGCAACACCATCCGCTGCACGTGGCGACGGCGGACCCCGATGGCGCGAATCGATCCCAACTCACGCGTGCGCTCGGCAACGTTCGCCGCCAGCGTATCGGCCATACCCAACAAGACGACCAGCAGCACCATCGCCGCCAGTACGTGCGCGGCGGCGAAGGCGCGGCGCACCTGGCTGGCAAAGAAGTCGATCAGTTCGCCGCACGACAGGATGCGCAATCCGTAGCGACCGCCCAACTCCCGCGCGATCGCGTCGCGCACCGCCGCCACCGCGGTGCCGGGCGCAACCTGAACGAAGGCGTGATTGATCTGCGTGTCGTGCCACGTTCGCTCGAACAGCGCGCGACTCATCTCGATTGTCCCGCGCGGCGAGATGAACACCATGGTGATGCCGGCAACTCGCAACGCCAGCGCCCCGCTCGGCGTGTCGAGCGTGATCGTGTCGCCAACGTCGACCTGCAAGTGCAAGGCGAAGTTACTCGACACAATCACCGCCTCTCCGCGCGCGACCGCCTCCCACACGTCAGTCGCGTGCCGTCCAAGCAACGGCAGCTGCCCGAATACGGGATCGCTGAAGTAGGCGGGGTCGAATGCGTCGATCGCAATCGGACCGTCCCGGTGGTGCCAGTCGATCACCCGTTCACCCGCCACCGCTTTCACGCCGGCGATGCCTTTCAAGTCGGCGAGCAGTTGCTGATCGACCGGCGCTTCGAGAAAGCCAGCAGCAATGTTCGACGAGGTCACCGCCAAGTCGGCACGCATCGCGCCGCTGAGCGAGTCGATCACCGACTGCTCGAAGCTGCGCGCCACCATCCACAGCCACAAGACGCTGCCGAGCCCAACTCCGAGCGTCCCCGCGGTGAGCGCCATGCGGCGGGGGTTGTGGAGCAGCGCGGCCGCGGCAAAGCGCGCGCTCGGTCCGCCCAGCGAACGAAACAGGGGCGCCACCACAGCCGTCGTCAGTTCAAGCAGTGGGCGCGCCGCTAGTGCCGTGGCCACAGCGATCAGCGCGGTGGCAAACAGTCCCCAGACAGCCGACTGCGTGATCGATTGCAGTAGCGCGCACGCAATGATGGCGATCACAATGAGCGCGCGCACTAACCAGATCGCCCGCGATGCCGGGTTCTGCTGTTCGACACCGCGGCCGCTCATAGTCGTCGCCACGCCGAGCTGCGCTGCGCGCCACGCCGGCAGAGCCGCGGCCAACAGTGCCGCGCCGAGTCCGAGCGCCGTGGCCAGGACGAGCGACGGCAGCGTCAGCGATACCTCAGCGGCGGGCGCGACCAGCTTGTACGCCACTGCCGTCGTCGTCGCGATCACCGGCAAGAGCAGCCGTGCCAGCGCGCGCCCGAGCACAATGCCGAGGACGACACCGGCGGCGCCGAGGAGCAGGCTCTCCTTCACCAGCTCCCACCACAGCGTCCACTGCCGAACGCCGAGCGCGCGCATCACGCCGAGCTGCCAGGCGCGGCGTTCGAAGACTGTGGCGAGTCGATTGAATGCGATCAGGAACCCGGCAACCAAGCCGAGCGATCCGACTCCCTGCAACACGACTTGCAGCGAGTACATCACCTTGTGCAAATCGATCTTGCGCTGCGCCGGCGCTTCGACACGCAAGCCCGCCGGCAACACCGCGGCGATCGCGTCGGCGACGCGGCTCACGATCTGGTCGCGGCCGACCACGACATCGATACGATTGATCATCTCCGGCTGCGTGAACATGCGCTCGGCGGCGTAGAGATCCATCACCGCCAAGTTGCCCCCGTACACGCGCGCCACCCCGACCGGCTCCAGCAGGGCGCGAATCGTGAAGTTGCGGCGTCCGGTCGGCGTAACCAGCGCGATCTGATCGTCGACCGCAAGGCCGCGCCGCGCCGCGAACGGCCGCGTCACGATGATCGAGTCGGTCTGATTGAGGAACACCAGCGGGTCATCGATCTCCACGCCGCCCCCGTCGCGGGCATCGTACGTGCGGACGGCTTGTTCGTTGGCGATGTCGACGCCTTGGATGGTGACAAACTCCGCGCTGTCGTCGGCGGTAAACGCGGCCGCACTCACCACCGGCACGGCCAGCTCAACCCCCGGCACGGTGGACACCGTGGCCGCGATCGATTCGCCGAACACTCCTCCCTCCCCCGCCGTCACTTGCAAACCGGCGCGGCCGGCCATGGTGTCGATGACCTCGACGAACGCGCGCAGGACAGCCCGGTTGACCAAATCGATCGCGCACACCAACCCGACGCCGCACGCGAGTGCGACGACGGTCAACGCCAGCCGCGCGTAGTTCCCGCGCAGAAAGCGCACCGGCATCCGGAGACTGTAAGCTGTCACGTCGATTCGGCTCGCCGCGAGTAGCAGCGGCCTCCAGATCTTCTCAGCGAACCGTACTGCTGTGTCAAGACAGTTCCCGCTCGGGCAGTGGATCATCCTGAGCGGCAGCGCATGAACGTCTCTGCACCGTAGGGGCGA
>JBGOUW010000558.1:0-3244 GCA_041477755.1 Binatia bacterium | reverse complement strand
GGTATGCGTAGGCGCGTACTCATCGTAATGCTGGCCCTGTTCTGCGGTGGCGCCGCGCACGCCCAATCATCCGCTCGGTTGCTGGTGCAAGCAAAAGCTGGAGTGTCCGCCGCCGCGCTGCACGACTTGTTCGGAGCACAGGGAGTGAGCCGCGTACAGCGCATTCGGCGGATTCGTCTGCACGTGCTCGCCGTCGCCCCCGCACGGCTGGCAGAGACTGAAGCCGCGTTGCGCGCCGACGCCCGCATCGCGTTCGTCGAGCGCGATCGCGCCATCGCGCCGGCCATGCTGCCGACCGATCCGGACTTTTCGCAGCAGTATCACCTTGCGCGCATCGACTGTCCCGCCGCATGGGATATGACGATCGGGTCGGCTACCGCACCCATCGCGATTCTCGACAGCGGCGTCGACGCCACGCATCCCGATCTCGCGGGCAAATTGGTACTGGGGTTCAATCTCTACGATCACAGCAGCGACACGCGCGACGTGTCGGGTCACGGCACGATGGTGGCCGGGATCGCCGCAGCGGCGAGCAACAACGGGTTCGGCGTGAGCGGCGTGGCGTGGGCGAACCCGATCATGCCGATTCGCGTCACCGACGGGGATGGCTTCGCCTATCTCTCGACCATCGCCAACGGACTGGTGTGGGCCGCCGATCACGGCGCGCGGGTTGCGAACCTCAGCTTCGCCGTGTTTGGCGCGCAGTCGATCAACGTGGCCGCGCAGTACTTTGCCGCCAAAGGTGGCGTCACATTCGCCGCCGCTGGTAATGACGGCTTCATGCACGACGATGCGGCCAATCCGTGGGTGATTTCGGTTGCCGCGACGGATCAATCTGATCGCATCGCGAAATTCTCCAGCTCGGGCTCGTACGTCGATCTCGCCGCCCCAGGCGTGATGATCACCACGACGGCGATGGGCGGTGGCTACGCCACCGTATCGGGCACGTCGTTCGCGAGTCCGGTGGTGGCTGGTGTCGCGGCACTGGTGCGTAGCGTGAATCCCACCCTGACATCGACGCAGGTGACCGACCTGCTCAAAGCCAACGCAGTCGATGTTGGCGACGCCGGCTACGATTCGCACTCGGGATGGGGACGAGTCGATGCGCTGAATGCCGTAGCCGCCGCCCGCGCGCTGAGCGTCGCCATCGATGGTACGCCACGAAAGAGCCTGCGAACAAAGTCGCAGCGCCTGCGGCAGCGGCACATGAGTCGCGATGCGATCGAACCTTGATCCGCCCGGTCCACGCGAACGATCGGCGCGATATCGACTACCGACCCACTCAGGGCGCTCGCTGGAACGTCACCCCGCGGTCGAATCGGTTGCAAGTCGATCCGACACTGGTTGGCGTGCTGTGCTCGTCGCAACACCGCTGCAGTCTCCGATAGAGTCGGTCATCAATGATCAATTCTCCGGCGCCGCGACGATGCTGATCGCGTGTCCGGTTGGCGCGGCTAGACCGAGCCCACGGAAGATCGGCGGATCGCCGGAGAACGTCTCCAGAAGGCTCTCCCCAGTGAGTTCAACCTGCTGACCGTTGATCGAGACCGTTGCACTCGATAGCACTCTACCGCCGTCGGATGCTGTCACTCGGATCGTCCCGCTGGTACCGTCGACGCGATACGATGCGCTTCGGAAGTGCAGCGCCGTGATGGTGAAGCTTGCGGTGGTCATCGGTGGAAGCGGCTCAGGGTTCTGCACGATCTGCAGCGTTCCGTCTAGCGACTCCTGGATGGGTGGAAAGCCGCTGATGATCGGAGCGCGGAACGAGATGACGCTGCCGTGCGTGAAGTCAGACGGGGCTGGCTCCAGTCGATACGTCGACGCCGGGCTGCCACCTCCGCCGCCGCATCCTTGGAACAGAGCCAAGAGCAGCGCGCCAATGAGTGGGTGTCGCACTTTTGCTTTCATATCCTAACCTAGCAGCCGGACACCGTCGCGGCACAAATGCGCTGCCGCTGTGGTGCGCCAGCGCAGTCGCGCGCCAGCAACGGAATGACCGCGCCGAGTTCGGCAATGCCCCAACCGCGATGGCAAGCATCGATCTCGCATTGAGTCCTCCTCACAGTCAGTGTTCCGGCTCCGCGAAGAGCGTGATCTCATAGTCGCCTCCCCGTATCCTGACTCCGCGCAGGGCGGGCGGATTGCCGGAGAGCGAGTCTTGGAAATTTTTGCCGCTGAGGTAGGCGGGCTGGCCATTGAGCGATACGGTAACTGCCATTCCGATCGGAGTCTGGACGCTGATGTCGCTATCATCAATTCCGCCGATGGCCCCGTCTGTCACGATCCCTTCGGCCTCGATAGACGGACTCTTGAAGTGTAGTTGCACGATCGCGACACTGAACCCAACACCTGGGACGCGATAACCCCGAGGTGGAGCGGTTTCAAACGTACCGGAGAGCGGTTCTACTTTCGAAGAACCGTCGCCGGCATTCGAGATTCGCACCTCGCTGCCGGCTCCGAGCTGATAGTGGGTTGTACTACTTCCGCTCGATCCGCCGCCGCACCCTGCGATCAGCAACGCGATCAAAACAGTCGCCGCCTTCATGGTGCTCACTCCTTGGACCGATTACTATATCACCATCCCGACACGGTCGTGGTGTAGATGTCGTCTTGCCCGCGCCGCGAGTCGGTCCAGATCGGGTGCCTTACGTAGTATGTCGATGCTAACGTAGTTACCGAAGGAGTTGTTGCCCGCCGGTGCGAAGCCGCCACTTGGGCGAATGTTGCCGCCGTCATTCACCCACATGACGGGGTACACCAGCAACGTGCTGCCCAGGATTGGTGCATGCTGCGACGCTTCCCTACTCGCTTCGTTGTTCAGAGCACTACTCGCGTGCGGCGCGCAAAGTCAAGAACTGTCTTGCCTCATAGTAGGCGTAGTTTAGGTGGACGTTGTCCACCTGACTGGACAGCGTCACCTGCATTCGCGGAGGGCGCTACAACAGATCATCATGTAGAAGCTTTACCGTCGTTCTCCTTCGATCGCGCACACTCAGCCAATACTCACGTTGTAATCGGCGTGTGATCACGCCGAGACGACCGGTGCTGATACGGTGAGCGTCGACGCGAACGATCGGCACGATCTCGACAACCGACGACGTACAGAATGCTTCGTCAGCGGCCAGCAGCTCGCGCACGGGCACGCGGCGCTCGCGTACCCGCAGTGTCAGTGTGCGGGCGAGGTCCATCACCAGTCGACGTGTCACACCGGGTAGAACGCCGGCGGTGCCGGCGAGTGGCG
>JBGOUW010000616.1:0-2844 GCA_041477755.1 Binatia bacterium | reverse complement strand
CTACCCCAGACGAAGTCGGACGGAAACTCCAGCGTGCGTTCGATCATCGCGTGCCTCCTTCAAACGGAGCGCGTCGGATAGCACGAAGCCGCAGAGTGGCAAAGGTTCCCTCCTCTGCGACACCCGCCGCACGTGGAGCGCACGGATCGGATGGCCTCCACCCTAACCCTCCTCCGTTCGCGGAAGTGCTCACGGAGGAGGGAACCGGACAGCGGTGTGCGATGCGCGGCGACGACCGCACGAATCATCAGGTGTGCGCACAAGGAGTTCCCTCCTCTGCGGCATCACTCGCCGCGGAGGAGGGTTAGGGAGGAGGCCTCCGACTCACGATTCACCAATCACGAGCCACGGCTCACATGCTTGACGGCGACAACCTTGGCCACATAGGACAGCGGCGTCATGCAGGGTTCACGGAAGACAGCGCTCGCGGTCGCATCGCTGATCGCGCTGTTCGTCCCCTTCTTTTTCTACCCGGCAGTCATTCACCGTTTTCCGTTCGGGTACGGCGGGCTGTACGCGCTGATGGCGGAGGGCATTGCCGACCATCATTTTGTCCTCCCACGGGAGGTTCCGTACTACGGGCCCGGCGGCTTACCGTTCGCGTATCCGCCGCTGTCGTTCTACCTCATGGCCGCGGTGACCCAGGTCACGGGCATGTCGCCGCTGACGTACATGCGGTTCATGCCGCCGTTCGGTCTGGTTGCTAGCGTGGTGGCGATGTTCTTCCTCGCCCGTGCGATCACGGCGTCGATTCAGCAGGCGACGCTCGCGGCGGTCTTGTTCGGTATCTCGCCGACAACCTTCGAGCTACAGGGAGACATCGGCGGGGTGTGTCGCGGCGTCGGATTGCTCGCAGCGCTCGTCACCGTGACCTTGGTCTACCGGGCAGTGGAACGCGCCACGGTGCGCAACGTGATACTTGCTGCCGTCTTTCTCGCGGCAACGATACTCTCGCATTTCGCCTACGCCGTGTTTGCCGCGGTGAGTATGGCGATGTTCGGTTTGCGAAGGGTGAGGCGGATGTGGGTGGTGGTCGTCATCGGGGTCATTGCCGCCGTGCTCACCCTGCCGTGGTGGGTGCTGATGATCCATCGTCATGGCCTGCAAGTGTTCATGCGGATCGCCGACACCCACGACGGCATGGGGTTCGTCCGATACCTGACGGACCCGTGGGCGTTGGGCGGCTTGCTGGTTCGCGACGTTGTGGCGAACGGAACGCCGCTGGGCGGCGGCAGCGCGATTCTTGGTGTGGCGCAGCAGGTCGCTACGGGTGCGTGGTTCGTGCCTGGCTGGCTGCTTGCCACCGTGCTCTTCAACGGACGCGAGGGCGCACGCTTTGCCACGGTAGTGACCGCTTTGCTCAGCGCTTCAATCCTCCGAATGGTGTCCGAGTCGATGTGTCGTCGGGCAACCTCGGAGACGCGTGCGACCGCGACGCGAGCGGTCTTCTTCGGGGTGCTCCTGCTGCTCTCGTACGGCGTCGCGTTTGCGCACCATGCGATCAGCGTTGCTCCGTCTCTGTCGGAGGAATTCCTCACGGTCGCACAGTGGGTCCGCGAGCACTCGCCGGTCAACAGCCGGTATCTGTTGGTGTCGGACGACGCGGCTCAGCATGAGATGATGACGTACTTCGCCCGCCGCGAACCGCTGGTCAGCTATTTCGGCGCGGAGTGGACCGGTCGCTATCGCGAGCAGGCGGACCGGCAGAAGGAAATTGTGGAGTGCGTGCGCGAGCGATCCTACTCGTGCGTCGACGACTTCATCCGCCGGAACGATCTGGCGGTCGATGTCATCGTCGGGCGAGTCGATCCCCGGCCGGAATCCATCGCCTCGCGGATCGAAGCCGCCGACGACTGGCGGCGCGTGTACGCCAATGCCAGCTACGCAGTGTGGCAGCGGCGAGCGCGATAGGTGGTTTCGTTGCGGAAGGTCTTTCGGTTACCGGCTCAGCGTCTGCGCAACCTGCGAAAAGCCGCCGCGCCGGGCGAACCACACCGGCAGGGTGAAATGATGCAGCGTCACCCACGGCTTGGATTCCCTCCTCTGCGGCACCGCTCGCCGCGGAGGAGGGCTAGGGAGGTGGCCTCCAATTCACGACTCACGACTCCAGAGTCGGATCGGAAGGCATCAACCCTAACCCTCCGTTCGTGGACGTGTTCACGGAGGAGGGGCCCCGAAGGCAGTTGCGGATGCGCGGCGCCGACCGTACCAATCACCGAATGTGCGCGCAAAGGTTCCCTCCTCTGCGGCATCACCCGCCGCGGAGGAGGGCTAGGGTGGAGGCCTCTTCACCGCCGCCGCAATCGCGCCGAGGACCGCATCGAGATTACGATTGATCTCTTCATTGGTGAACCGGATCACCCGAGAGTGATGTTCCGACTCGATCCACTGCGTCCGCGCTTCGTCGTATTCGGCCCGTTCGGCATGTGTGTCGCCGTCGACTTCGATCGCAAGTCGGACTGCCGGGCAGTAGAAGTCGACGATGAAGTATCCCATCGGATACTGACGGCGAAACTCGAAGCCGTCGATCTGCCCGCCGCGCAACCGTTGCCACAGCCGCTGCTCGGCGGGCGTGAGTGCGCGACGAAGCTGGCGCGCGCGTTCTTGAATCGCTGGCGACGAGCGCCAGCGCCCGCGGCGGGGTTCAGACATGCCTCGATTCTACACCGAATGGGATCGGAATGGCCTCCACCCTAACCCTCCTCCGTTCGCGGAATTGCTCACGGAGGAGGGGATCGGACGGCGGCGTGATGAGTGGCGCCGTCCCGACCAATCACCGAATGTGTGCGCAACGGTTCCCTCCTCTGCGGCATCACTCGCCGCGGAGGAGGGTTAGGGTGGAGG
>JBGOUW010000598.1:0-2968 GCA_041477755.1 Binatia bacterium | reverse complement strand
GTATTGTCCATCAAACTTGAGAGCAGGACACTAGCTAGCGGGATCTGCGCGCACGCGCGGTCGGTTGTGCGTGCAGCGGATCTTCCGGCCAGGCGTGTTTGGGATACCGCCCGCGCAGTTGCTTGCGCACCTCGGGATAGGTCTGCCGCCAGAAGTTTTCCAAGTCGTCGGTGATCTGGACCGGGCGTTGATTGGGGCCGAGGAGTTGGAATACCAACGCCACGCGCCCACCCGCCAGACGCGGTGCGCGGATGAGTCCGAACAATTCCTGAATACGAGCCGCGACCGCTGGCGGTTTGTCGTCTTCGTAGAGCACGGGGGCGTGGCGGCCGCTCGGCAACACGTAGTTGGTTGGAGCCTCGCGATCGAGTCCGTGCCGCTGGACGGCGGTAAGACGGTGCCGCAGCGCGGTGAGGAGATCGGCTTGGCGCAGCTCGGCAAAGCTGCGCCGGCCCGCGCACAGATCGGCCACCGCGTCGGCCACCAGCGCGTCGCTATCGCTCGGCAATTGCAACTCCGGCGTCCAGTGCGCAACGAAGCGCAGGCGCGCCAGCCAATCACGCGTGCGGTCGTCGAGCGCTACGGCCGCGGCCGGATCGCGTTGTGCGGCCGCTGCGAGCACCGAACCTGCCGCCAACGGATCGACGTCGAAACGCGTCGTCTCGCGCAGGACGAGATCGTGAAAGCGCGTTTGCATGCACTCGACCACGCACTCGCGTGCGGCATCGAACATCAGCTCGCGATGCGTTCGCACCATGTCGGGGAACAACTCACTCAGCCATTCGGGCTCGATCGCGCTGGCCAGCCGCACGCACGATTCCGATCGTTGCTCCTGTCGACCCGCTTCGACCTCGATGGCGACGAAGAACTCCGCATCGCGTACGACGCTGCTGTCGGCGAGTACGATTCCCGTCGTCCCGACCATCACCCCGCGAGGTGACTTGGGGGCGCGGCGCCGCACGACACGGTCGGGAAAGCCCGCCAGCAGGCAGCGCAACAGCGTGGACTCGTCCACCTCGCGGTGGACGGGCTGATCCGAGTTGATCGTGTGGCGCAATTGCCGCCGCGCACGTTCGACGGCGCGTACACCGCGGAGATCAAGTCCGCGCGCGCGACAGGCGTGTGGGTCAAACTGGCGGCGCGCAGCCTCGTCGAACAGGTGCGCGCGCAGCAAGAGGTCAGATGCGCCGATCGACGGGCTCGGCGTGGCGCGTGGTCGATCGACCACTAGCGCGCGCTGGTCGAGGCAAATGTCCCGCTCCGATGCAAGGGCGGCGAGGAGCGCTCCCGTGTCGGCGCAGCCACGCCGCTCGGCTTCGATCAACATGCGGGCCAGGCGCGGTGGCGCCGACAAGTCGAGCATCCGGCGGCCGCTCTCAGTGAGGGCGCCGGTGGTGTCGTCCACGGCGCCGAGAAGTTGGAGCAACTGTTCCGCGCGGGCGAGGCTCGCCACGCTGGGGGCATCGAGCCAGCCGAAGCTGCGCAGGTCGCGCAGGCCCCACGCACGGAGCTCCAGGACCGTCGCGCTGAGATCGAGGCGCAGCACTTCGGGCACGTCGTGATCGCGCCGCGCCGTGTGCTCGGCCTGGGTCCAGAGCCGCAGGCAGCGGCCCGGCGCTGTCCGTCCGGCGCGGCCCGCGCGCTGATCGGTCGCCGAACGGCTGATCGGTACGACTCGCAATGCATTGAGGCCGTGCCGTGCATCGAAGCGGTTGATCCGCGCCAGGCCCGAGTCGATGACCGTCGTGACGCCGTCGATCGTCAACGACGTCTCGGCGACGTTGGTCGACAACACGACCTTCCGTTGCGCGCCGCGGTGCAGCGCCCGTTGCTGCGCATCGAGCGGGAGCTCGCCGTGCAACGGCACGACGGCCAGGTCGTGGGTTTTGGCGATCGGTTCGATGGCGGTCGCCGTGCGCCGAATCTCCGCGGCGCCGGGAAGGAACACCAACACATCGCCGCTATCGTCCGCGTTGGCGAGTACTCGGCGCAGGGCTGTTGCGACGCGGCCGGGCAGGGGGCGGTCGTCGAGTTGATCGGTGTACTCGATCTGCACCGGGTACAACTTGCCCTCCGAGGTGAGGACCGGACAGTTGTCCAGGTAGGCTGCGACGCGCTCGGTGTCGAGCGTGGCCGACATCACGAGTAGTTTGAGATCGGGTCGCACAGTCTGCTGGAGTTCGCGGATCACCGCCAGCGCGACGTCGCCTTGGAGATGGCGCTCGTGAAACTCGTCGAGCACGACGATGGCGACCGATTCGAGAAACGGATCGCGCACCAGTTGCCGACTGAAAATGCCCTCAGTGAGGAACCACACCCGCGTCGCGCGCGTGCCTTGGGTCTCGAAGCGCACGCGATAGCCGATCTCGCCGCCGACGTCGCCGCCGCGCTGGCGTGCGACGAACTCTGCAGCGGCGCGCGCTGCGATGCGGCGAGGCTCCAGGACCAGCACCTGCTTGTCGCCGGCGAGCCCCGCGTCCAGCAACGCGCTCGGTACGCGCGTGGTCTTCCCCGCCCCCGGCGGCGCACGCAGTACCACGCGCGATCCCGCCCGTAACGCGGCGACGATTTCGGGCAGCAGCGGATCGATGGGCAGCGGCGATGCTCGACTCGGGTTCGTGCGTGCACCGCCTAAGCCCAGAAATCATCCACGTCATAGAGGTCCCAGACAAATTCCCACACCTCGGCAATCTGTCCGTCGACGATGCGCATCCGCAGGCAGGTCGGATTGTCGAGCGTCTTGCCGTTGCGTGTACCGTGACCGGTGAAGAGCGCCACCGCGTGCTGGTCGTTGGCGATCACGTCGAGCAGGTCGAGGTGAAAGGTGTGATTCGTCAGCGCTTGCACTTTGAGCAGGAACGCAAAGATCGCGTCGCGGCCGCGATGCGCGCCGGCGAGTTGGCCGTGCCGTCCGGGAAAGTGCCACGCCGCGTCGACGGGAATCATCGCCTGAATTGTCGCCACGTCG
>JBGOUW010000192.1:0-8669 GCA_041477755.1 Binatia bacterium | reverse complement strand
GGACTACGCATACTGGAGACAAGGACGCGTCTGCTGTGCGGACCGGGCGTGCAGACGAAGTACGCTAGCGAGGCGCGCGCTCGGCCGCCGCATCTGGACGAAGTCGCTACTAAGCTAGAACCTGCATCTGTTTGTCGTCGAAACCGTGGCGATGCTAGGCTGACCGCCGCTGGGTGAAGACAACTAGGCCGACCGGCCGAATCGTTGTTAGAGGAATTGCATGCGCGTCCAACTCACATTCACTACACTTTTCGTCGTCGCGGTTTCAGGTTGTGCCCTCTGGTCTCCGCGCCTGCGCAGCTCCGTCGTTGACGGAAATTGCATGCGCGCATGGCGCATCTCGTTTCCCGAAGTGCGATTGGATGTGAACGAGCGCATCTTGGCACTGCAGCTCAACATCACGAGGGGGCGAGTCGCTGCAATCAATCACATACCCACGGATTGGTCGATGACTGTGGACGCCGGGTACGCCGATCGACCGTCGGTTTCCGGCAGCGCTGCGCATGGTGCAGGTTCCTTGCTCTCGACAGAGGAACTCCGCTGGTTTGTGACTGTGTGCGAGGTAGGCTCGATGCCGGTAGTAGGGGATATGCCGTTCACTGTTGAGGGCACGCTCGCCACGACCACCGATTTCGAGACAACACGCGACCGGACGTTCACAATGCGCGAACTGATCCTGCAAGAGAGCGCTTCTAACAACGCCCCTGCAGACCCACGGTGGGGACGAACCATTGTCGCGAGGTCGAGGCTGGGCTATCCGGCTGAGTCACCTCCGGTGATCTCGACCAATTTCTCTCTGCTTGAAGCAGGCCGTGAGCGGATTGAGTAGTCGCAGACGAGATTGCGCCGTGTCCCGCCAGGTACCGATTCTGCTAGAGTTCGTCCATGCGTGTCCAACCTCCACTTCCTCAGCGCGCCGACTCCGCGCAGCGATATGTCGATGAGCTGATCGCCACCGCGCAGCGCTTGCTCGCCGACGGGGCGAGTATCGGTGATCTCAAGATCGCCAGCGCCACGCTGAGCGAGATGCGCGAGGCGTTTCGCGTGTTCGCGCCCTATCGCGGCGTGCGCAAGGTCAGCACCTTCGGCTCGGCGCGCACGCAGGCCGGTGATCCCACGTTTCGCCTTGCTGAAGAATTTGCGCGCCGCATCGCCGACGCTGGCTTCATGGTCATCACCGGCGCCGGCGGCGGTATCATGGAAGCGTGTCAGCGCGGCGCCGGGCGCGAGCGCAGCTTCGGCATCAACATTCAGCTCCCGTTCGAGCAGCACGCCAACCCACACATCGAAGGCGATCCCAAACTGATCGAGTTCCGCTACTTCTTCACCCGCAAACTCTTCTTCCTCAAGGAAGCGCACGCGGTCGTGCTATTCGCCGGCGGTTTTGGAACCCACGACGAAGGGTTCGAAACGCTCACATTGATGCAAACAGGGAAAACCGTGCCCATCCCGCTGGTGCTGCTCGACCGCAAACGCGGCACGTACTGGAAGACGTGGCAGCGCTACGTCGAAGAACACATCCTGCAGCGCGGCATGATCGCCAAGGACGATCTCGCGCTCTACAAAGTGACCGACAGCGTCGATGCCGCGGTCGCGGAGATCACGAACTTCTATCGCGTGTATCACTCCTCGCGCTATGTGCGCGATCGGCTGGTGCTGCGCCTCAATGCCCCGCTGCCGTCCGACTCCCTCGCGACACTCGCGACCGAGTTCGGCGACATCATCGTCGATGGCGGCATCGAACAGCGCCGCGCCTTATCGGTGGAGCGCAACGAGCCGGAGATCCTGCACCTGCCGCGGTTGGTATTCCGCTTCGATCGGATCCACTACGGTCGTCTCCGGATGCTGATCGATCGCGTGAATCAGGCGCCGGTGAAATGATCATCACGTTCAACTCGCCGGGCACAGCGCCGCCACCAGCTCGACACAGCTCTGGAACATGTGATCGATCGTCCCGTTGTCCCCCAGATCGATGTTGACTCCGCCCGGACTGGTGTAGATGACGGCATCGGTCGCGTCGCCGAAGGACACATTCACGGTGCCGCCGGTCGGGCACGCGGCAGTACTGACGAGCGCGAGTGCCGTCGGTGTGCTGAACGTCACCGTGCCGCCGAAGCACGCCGAGGTCAGGTTGCCGGAGATCTCGATCATGTTGGTCCCGGACGACGCGTCGTCGGTCAGTGTGTACGAGTCGAATACTGCGTCGAAGCTGGTACCCCCACTGCTGAACATGATTCCGCCGTTGACTGTCGTCGTGTATTTCGTCGGGACACACTGCGCGCCGTAGGTATCGACGGCGATCTCGATGCTGCTCCCGCCCTCGAACATGGCGGTCGTCGCGGCAATCGGTTCGCCCAGCGCGTCCTTCGTCACCACGCCGATGGAACCGGTGAGTGCGAGGGTGAGGTCGTCGTATCGACAGTCATTGTCGAAACCCGACAGCGACAGGGTACCGCCAATGTCCGTGAACGTCGCCTCCGTGCTGCCGGCCTGAGTCTGTGTGGTGATCGTCAGGCTGTGAATGGTGATGCTCGCGTCAGTCGGGACATCGAGAAGGCAGAGGTCGCCCGGTTGACCCAACAGCGTGATGGCTCCATCGATCGTGATGGTGGCGCCCCCGGTGCCGCTCACGACACAATTGGTCAGCGTGATCTCGTAGCTTGGCGGCCCGAACGTCGGTGGGTTGAAGCTTTGGCTGCAACTGATCTGGCCGCCATTGCCGCCCGGACAGGTGAACGGGATCGGCCCCAGTGAAATGGCGGCGGCACCCGCGCCCGCCATCGGCAAGTGACCGAGCAGCGCGGACACCACGTTCGGCAGCACCAACAGCGCGCTCGAGGTGCTGTCGATGGCTGCGCCTGCGCGGCGTGCGACGCTTCCGGCGCCCATAGTTGTTGCGGTGGGCGTGGTGGTGCGTGTCGGTGTTCGGCTCGGTGTCGCGGTCACGCCAAACAGGAGCGTGGGCGTGGACGACGGAATCGGGGACGCTGACCGGGTTGCAGTTGCGGTCGCGGTGGGGTGTGTGGCCGTGGGCGGAACCGTGCTGGCCGTGCCGACGCACTGTCCGGTTTGGCAGTGATCGTTGCTGGTGCAGGCGTTCCCATCGTCGCACGCGGTAGTGCTGGCCTTGTTCTGTTCGTTGATGCACTCGCCGGTGCTGGGATCGCACTGAGCGGTCGTGCAATTGCTGTCGCAGTCGGTCGGAAACTGCGTGCACTGCCCGTTCAGCGGATTGCAGACGTTGGGCGTGCATTTGTTGCCGCTGTCCGGACACGACTTGAGCTGCGGCAGGCAAAAGCCAAACTGGCATTGCGCGCTCAGGATGCACAGATCGAGTCCGGGGAACGTACACGCGGTGCCGTCTTGGGCAGTAGTGCCGCCAACGCAGTGACCAGCTTGGCAGTGATCGCTGAGCGTGCACGGGTCGTGATCGTCGCACGCCGTGCCGTTGTCTTTCGGCGTGCCCTTGCACATCCCGCCGGCTTGGCAAGTGTCCATCACCGTACATTCGTCGAAGTCGTCGCACGAACCGATGACAGTCGGCGCGACACTCGGCGAACCGGTGGGCGTGCGCGTAGCCGTTAGCGTATTGGCAGGCGTGAGCGTGATGGTCGGCGTGTTGGTGCGCGTCACGGTGCGCGTGGATGTCGGGGTTCCGGTGGCAGTAATTGTCGTCATGAACGTCAACGTCGCGCTGACCGTTCTGGTCGGCGTGTTTGTCGCTTCGCATCGGCAGCAGACGCCTCCGCCGCACGTCGTGACTCCGTCGGGGCAGAACTGAAAGACAATTTGGCTGCAGGTGGGTGAGGGCGTCGGGCCCGTGGGTGTCGGTGTTGCTGTGACCAAAATGCACAGCCCACACGCCGACGCGTAGCATCCCTCGCGAATGGTGGGGCACGGTTGGCAGTGGTCGCTGTAGTACGGCGTACCGGTCGGGGCGCAGGTTGCTGTCGGTGTCGGACTCTCGGTTGGCGTCGCGGTGACGGCAGTCGAATGTTCCGTCGCGGTGGGTGTCGGTGCGTCGACACAGCTGTTGAGCGCGGCGTTTACACCTTTGATCAACTCTTCGACGGTCACCGTGTGACTGTCGTCGGTGTCGAACGGCTCGCACGCCTCGATCTGCGCGATGCCGAGGGCGATGTTGACTCCAATCACCAATTCTTCGACCGTCACCGCGCCGTCGTGACCGCAATCCCCGACGCATGGCAGTGCGGCCGCGCTGTTTGCACAGGCGGCCAGCACGAGCAGCGCACACGCAGTCGCGCGCAGCGAGCACGACAACCCAGCAATGACTCGATGGTGGCGTAGCATAGACGACCTCCCGGCGAGCGAACCGTCGTGCGGTCTCTAACAGACGCGGGCGGAAGGTCAACGTCTCCCCGGACGCTAGCGCGCCAGCGCCGCGCTCTGCTATGCAGCAAAGCGATCTGTTGTCGTCACCTGCGTCACGGCGCAGTTGAAAGGAGGGCACCATGGCCTTTCCCATCATTCTGGCTCACGGCATTTGCCGCTTCGACGTCCTGCTCGGTGGCGGCGAGACCGAGGACAATCGGGACGACGACTCGCGGCACTACTTCAAGAACATTCGCAGCACGCTGCGCACCGAAGGGGGCTTCACCGTGTATCATACGCGCGTGAACTGGGCCGGCAGCGCCGACGAACGCGCCGCCGACTTGAAGCCACAGGTCGAGCGCGTGCTGCGCGAAACCGGCGCCGCCAAGGTGAACATCATCGCCCACAGTATGGGCGGCCTTGACGTGCGTCACCTGCTCTTCAATTGCCGCAATGAGCTGCTGCACGAGCGGGTCGCGTCGGTCACCACCATCGGCACACCGCACCGCGGCACGCGCTTCGCCGACTGGGGCATCGATCATTTCGGCGAGTTGCAGAAGTTTCTCGACGCGGCGCTGGTCGATGTGAAGGGCCTCCGCGATCTGACCATCACCGAGTGCGCGAAGTTCAATCACCGTCCTGAGGTGATCGCGTTCGAGGCGATCTACAAGTTCGAGGCCCACAATCCGGGTGACGTGCAGTTTCGGACCTACGCCGGTGCGCAGCCGCTGGCGCGCGTCTTTGCTCCGCTGAAGATCCCCTTCGAGTACATCTTAGTGAACGAAGGCGACAACGACGGATTGGTCTCGGTCGCTTCAGCGACGTGGGACCACCAGTATTTCGTCCCGCCCGTCCTCAACGCCGATCATCTCAACGAGATCGGCTGGTGGGACGAGGATGAGGAATTTCTGCTGGTCTTCGGTGAGAAGCGCGCGCACCTGGAGCGGCGCGTGCAAGATCTCTATCTCACCATCGCGCGCAACTTGCCTTAGTTAGCCGTGCGCCGGCTCGCGGAGTTCGGCGCTCACTTCTTCGATTGCCTCGCGCAACGTAGTCGCGATCACGTCGATCTGTTGCGGTGTGATGATCAGGGGCGGGCACACCACGACGGTGTCGACACTGGCGCGCACGATCACGCCGCGGCGCAAGGCCGCGCTGCGGACGCGCCACGGAACCTTCAACGGCTCGGGGAACGGCGTCTTGCTCGCCTTGTCCTGTACCAACTCGACGGCCGCCATCAATCCGGCGCAGCGTACGTCGCCAACGATCGGCAGTGTGGCGAGTGACTGAAGCCGCTTCTTGAAGTACGGCGCCTTGCGGCGCGCGGCCGGAATCAAGCGCTCGCGTTCGATGATGTCGAGGTTGGCAAGCGCCGCCGCACACGCGGCCGGATGCCCGGAGTAGGTGAACCCTTGATGGAGTGTGAAACTCGGCCCTGCTTGCAGCAGGGTTTGGTACAGCGGCTCGCGCACGATCACACCGCCGAGCGGCAGATACCCGCTGGTCACCGCCTTGGCGAACACCAACATGTCGGGGATCGCCTTCCAGCGTTGAATCCCGAATGGCGTGCCGAGTCGTCCGAAGCCGGTGATCACCTCATCGACGATCATCAGAATGTTGTAGCGATCGCAGATAGCGCGAATGCGTTCGAAGTAGCCCGGCGGCGGCTCGACCACGCCGCCGACGCCTTGCACTGGCTCGGCGATGAATGCGCCGATGGTGTCGGCGCCCTCGCGCTCGACGATGCGCTCGAGTTCATCGGCACAGGCCAGACCGCACTGCGGGTAGCTGAGCCCGAGTTCGCAGCGATAACAATACGGCCGCGCCATCCGCACGACCTCCGGCATCATCGGCTCGTAGTATTGATGGAACGCGGGCAACCCAGTGAGGCTCGCAGCCCCGGTCGAGGAGCCATGATAGGCGCGATTGAGCGCGACGAACTTGATCTTGTCCGGTTGCTGGCGTAGCCGCCAGTAGAGTCGCACCAAGCGGATGACGGTCTCGTTCGACTCCGAGCCACCGGAGGTGAACACCACACGCGTCAGCCCCTTCGGTGCCATACGGGCGAGGCGCGCGGCGAGCCGGATCGCCGGCTCCGAGGAGAAGCCGAGCAACGTCGGCACGTATTCGATCGCGCGCATCTGTTTGGCCACCGCGCGGGCGATCTCGCTGCGGCCGTGCCCGACCGCCACGTTCCACAGCGACGCCAGCCCATCGATGTAGCGCCGACCGCTGCTGTCCCACACGTACACGCCGCGACCCTTGACCAAGCGCACGGTGCCTTCGCTCTCGATGGTCGCGGGCGATCCGAAGCCGTGGATCAAGTGCGCGCGATCCGCGCGCGCGAGTTGGGCGTCAGTGCGATCGACGACGGCGCGCGCGCGCCGCGGTGCTGAGGGGCGCCGACGAGCACGGCGGGGCAGGTGCGGAGCGGTGCGCATACGTCCTCTCGTTCGAGCGCCGAAGCGTCAGTGCTTCGCCTTCTTTGGCGCCGGCGTCGGTTGCAGCAGCGGCAGAATAGCGACCTGCGCTTGTTTCTTCAGCGTCGCGACGAACTCGTCTTGCTTGCGGCGCTTCTCTTCGTCGCGTAGCAGCGCGGTAATGCTGTCCTGCACATCGGCGAATGGAACGTAGCCGGCGGCGCGCTGATCGGTCTGCTTGATGAGATGAAACCCGTAGCGGGTGTGAACCACGCCGCTGACGGCACCAGGCTTGAGCGCGAACGCCACCTGCTCGAAGGCGGGTTCCATGGTCCCGCGGGGGAAGAAACCGAGATCGCCACCCTTGCTCGCGGTGACGGGGTCTTGTGAGTGTTGCCGCGCCAACTCCGCGAAGTCGCCTCCCGCTTGAATCTGACCGAGCAACACCTCCGCCTGTTGCTGCGCTTGGGCGCGTTGTGGCGCCGTCGCCTCGGGGCCCGCGTGCAGCAGGATGTGGCTGCAGCGGATCTCGGCATCGCGTTTGAATTGCTGCTGGTTGTCTTCGTAGAAGCGTTTGACGCGATCGGGTGCGACGAGGATGTTCTGCCACGCGGTCTGCTCGAGTAGGTGGTTGACCGCCAGCGTCTTGCGCGTGTCGCGTCGCACGTCGTCGAGGGTCATGCCGCGTTGCGCCAGCGCCGCGGCGTAGGCGTCGGGATCACCGAAGCGCGCCTTGGTGCGGGCGATCTCGCCGTCAATCTCGGCATCGCTCACCACCACGTTGCGCCGTTGGCTTTCTTGGTAGAGCAATTCGAACGCGATCAGCGAATCGAGCGCGTCGCGGGTGATTTGCTCGACCTGTTTGGCATCCGGCGGTGTGTCCTGCTCGGCGGCGAGGGCTTGCACGATCGCGCGCACCGCCTGCCGGTTGATCACCGTGCCGTTGACGCGCGCCGCCACTTCGTCGGCGGCGAGATCGGCCGCCTGCGCCCGGCATGCGACGAGCACCAGGGTTATCGCCACGACGATCCCACCCTCGCCGACGCGCAGAAACGACTTCATGCGGTTCCCGTACCCCAGCGGTCTGTGCCGATCAAGGAACGCGAGCGCGATTTCACATTAAGGCGGGCTGACGTGTTATGCGGTAAGGGAGTGGGAGATGAGTTCGACGTCATCAATCGCCGCGCGCGTGGCGCAACTGGACTGGTCGGCTCTCGGGCAACAGCTCGATGCGCGTGGCTATGCAATGACGCCGCAACTGATCACGGTCAGCGAGTGCGCGGAGTTGAGCGACCTGTTTGCGGATGAGTCACGCTTTCGCAGCCGCGTCGACATGGCGCGCCATCGTTTCGGCGTGGGCGAGTACAAATATTTCGCCGAGCCGCTGCCGGCGATCGTTGCGACGTTGCGGCAGCAGTTGTACGAACGGTTGGTGCCGATCGCCAATCGGTGGATGGGGGCGCTGAAGATTTCCACGCGGTTCCCTTCGCAGCTGACCTCGTTTCTTGCCGAGTGCGCGGCGCACGGCCAGACTCGCCCAACGCCGTTGCTGCTGCACTACACCACTGGTGGGTACAACTGTCTGCACCAGGATCTCTACGGTGCGGTCGCGTTTCCGTTACAAGCCACATTCGCCTTGAGTCAGGTCGGTGAGGAATACACGGGCGGCGAGTTTCTCTTGGTGGAACAGCGGCCGCACGCGCAGTCGCGTGGCGACGCGATCGTGTTGCGGCGTGGCGAGGCGGTGATCTTCGCGAACCGTTTCCGACCGGCCGTCGGGTCGCGCGGCCCATACCGCGCTGTTGTGCGGCACGGCGTGAGCCGATTGCACTCGGGCGAGCGCCTGACCCTCGGCATCATCTTTCACAACGCAGAGTGAGGAGCCCATGGAACTGAACGCCGACGATTGTTACCAAG
>JBGOUW010000256.1:0-7161 GCA_041477755.1 Binatia bacterium | reverse complement strand
GTAGATTCCGCTGAGTCCGCCGATCACGAACATCGAGACGAACGCCAGGGCGTTCAGCATCGGCACGCTGAAGATGATGTTGCCGCCCCACAACGTGCCGAGCCAGTTGAAGGTCTTGATCGCCGACGGCACCGCGATGACCATCGTCGAGATCATGAACGTGGTTCCCAGCGCGGGGTTCATACCGCTCTGGAACATGTGGTGACCCAACACGATCCAGCTCAGGAAGGCGATGCTGATCATCGAGAACGCCATCGCTCGGTAGCCGAAGATCGGCTTGCGCGAGAATACCGAGAGAATGTCCGATGCGATGCCCATCGCCGGCAGAATCAGGATGTACACTTCCGGGTGACCGAAGAACCAGAACAGATGCTGCCACAGCAGCGGCTCACCACCGCCCGCGGGCTGGAAGAAGCTGGTGCCCGCCATGCGGTCGAACAATAGCATCGCCAACGCACCGGTCAGCACCGGCAGCGCCAGCAGTAAGAGGATGGCGACGATGAACAGCGCCCAGATCGTCAGCGGCAGGCGGAAGAAGCCCATGCCCGGCGCGCGCATATTGATGATCGTGGTGATGTAGTTGATCGACCCCATCAACGACGAGATGCCGAGGATGATGAGGCTGATGCACCACAAATTCTGCCCGGCGTTCACACCGGTGAACGCGGGCACAGCCGCAAGCGGTGAGTATGCCGTCCACCCCGACGCCGCGTGAGTCTCGCCGGGAATGCAGAAGCCCGCGAGCATGATGATGGCGGCCACCACCGCGACCCAGAACGAGAGCATGTTGAGCAGCGGGAAGGCCATGTCGCGGGTGCCGATCATCAGCGGGATCAAAAAATTCCCGAACGCGCCGACCAGTATGGGCATCACCACGAAGAAGATCATGATAGTGGCGTGCATGGTGAAGAACGAGTTGTACCCGGCGGCATCCATGTGGCCGGCGTACATGTGCGGCTCTGGGATCCACTGCGTAAACGGCACCTCGGATTCCGGCCACGCCAACTGCCAGCGCACTATCAGCGCGAGCAGTCCGCCGAGAATCATCATGAACAGCCCCATGAACAAGAACTGGCGCCCGATCATCTTGTGATCGGTCGAGAAGACATACGTCTGAATGAATCCCAGTTCGTGATGCTCCGCGTGCGCCCCGTGCGCGTGCGCGGCTACCGTTGCCGTTTCACTCATTGACCCTACCCCCTTGCCTCGGCGGCCGGTGCTTGTGCCGCCGCAGCCGCCGGAGCCGCGGCCGGCGCCGGCCACTGCTCTTTGACCCACTGGTCGTAGTCGTCCTTGGCTTGCACGAACAACGCCCCCTTCATGCCCGAGTGACCGAAGCCACAGAGCTCGGCGCACGGGATCTCGTACTGCCCCGCCTTGGTGGCCTGAAACCACACCTGAATGTCGCGCCCCGGCACGGCGTCTTGCTTCAACCGCATCTGCGGCACGAAGAAGCTGTGAATCACGTCCTTGGATCGCAAGATTACGCGCACGACTTTGTTGAGCGGCACGTGCAGATCGTTGTCGACCTGCAGATCGTCGTCGGTGTCGAACTTACCATCTGGTCCGGGGTAGCGGATCTCCCAGTTGAACTGCTTGGCAGTCACCCGCACGTAGAGGTCCGGCGGCGGCATGTGCGCCGGACTCTTGATCTCTTCCCAGCGCGCCTTGCTCATGAAGCCGAGCATGATGAGGATGAGCGCCGGGACGATGGTCCAGATGATCTCCAGCGTCGTGTTGCCGTGGGTGTAGGTCGCGCGACGCCCGTCGCTATGGCGGTACATCACCAGAAACGCGATCATACAGCCGGCCACCAAGATGAAGGTGGCCGACGTCAGGTAGTAGATCAGATAGAAAAGCTGATCGATCTGCCCTCCGTAGGTGGAGATATTCTCGGGAAGCCAGCTCATCATAGGGAATCACCCGTCCTTGCCGGCGGCCGGCGTTGCGACACGCTCGCCACTATTTTCCGGCCAATTCAAAATCAGCTTTGGCCTCGCCCTTGGCGGCGACGGTCACCTTCTGGGTCTTCTCGCCGAGCTTCTCGTGCCACACCTTCAGCTCGTACTCACCAGCCGGCACGTCAGTCAGCTTGAACATGCCGTTCTCGTCGGTCACGACGTAGTACGGGTTGTCGGTGATCACAAACCAACCGCCCATCCAACCGTGCGCATCGCACTTCACTTCGAAGGTTTCCGGTTGATCGAATTTTGTCTTCATCAAGGGCTTGAACTTCGGCTGCGCCATATTCACCGGCGGATTCTTCTTACCGTAGGTGTGGATGTTGTGCAGGATGCCGTCCGAATTCTTGATATCCATCTCGGTGCCGGCCGGAATCAGCAGCACGTGCGGAGTGTACTGGCAGCCCTTCTGATCGAGGGTCGCCTTCGCCGCGTCCTGCGCCTTGCCCTTGCTGATGTTGGTGATCGAGACGACGGCATTCTTCAAGCCGCCATCCTTGCCGACCACGAGGCTCTCTTCGGTCTTCGCCGCCACACCGCAGACTTCCTTGTCCTTGGTGACTTCGATCGCCTTCGGGACGGGCGCGCTACCCTGAAATTTCACCTTACCCATAATCGCCCCGCCATCCGCGACCGCACCGCCCTCGTAGGCCCATGCGGCGGCGCTCACGCCGAGTACGATCGCTCCAATTGCCAATGCTGTCGATTTCATAGCTGCAGTCCTCCTGCTTGGGTTAGTTGACTGATCCATTGCTGACCGCGCTGTTCGCCACTTGCGCCGGCTGGTTCATCATCATCAGAAAATCGCGCAGGGCGCGAATCTGCGCCTCTTCGTCGCCGCCCAGCACGTCATCAGGCCCGCCCGGGTAGAACGACGGCATCTTGGTCCCCGGCTGCACCTGCTGCGGATCGTGCAGCCAGCGCACGATCCACTCGGGGTTCAGCCGCGTGCGGGCCAGGCCGAGATCGGGCGCCCACCCTTCCGGCGGCCCCTCGGGTTTCCGGTCGCCCTGTTGGTGACACGAGAAGCAGTTGAAGTAGTCCACACCGGTGAGCGCCTTGCCCGCCTGGATGGTCTCCGCCGGAATGCTCACCTCGTCGATGTGGACGAACGGAATTTGCACCGCCTCTTGCGCCAAGAAGTAAGCGACCAGCGTATTCGTCTCTTCGTCGGACAGCCCGAAGGTCGGCATGCGGACCTTCAGCCACGGTCGGATGAAAACTGGACGTTTGAGGAAGTTGAACATCCAAGGGGGCTGCACTTTGGCGCCCTCGCCGTTGAGAATCGGAGGCGCGAGCGTCGGCGTCTCTTCGTAGCGTGCGCGAATCGCGCCGCCACGTTGCTCGATGATGTGACAGCCGACGCAGTTGTATCGCTCGACCACGCGCCGCCCTTGAACCAGCGCGTTGGATCGCTGCACATTGGGATAGCGGTACTTCACAGGGATCTTGTCGTCGACGCGGCTGCTCAGGAAGATGCGCAGCGCTTTGATGTCATCCTCGGCGAGATCGAACTGCGGCATCACTTGCTCGATGCGGTCGGTTTGATAGGTGCGCGGGCTCTTGAGTTTATTGGTGGTCCAATCATCCCACGTCTCGGGAATGTCGGTGTGGTTGCCGAAGAACAATTCTTCCCTCGGTTTGGATCCGAAGGTCGACAGCTCGACACCGATGCGCGACTCGGCCTCCATCCCCGGTATGTCGTGGCAGCCGAAGCAGCCGTACTTGCGTACCAATGACTGGCCCATCGCGATCGTCTCGGGTTGGTGCAGCGTCGCCACCAGCGCGTTATCGTCGCTCTTCGGTGCTCCGAGCGTCAGCAAGAAGGAGGTCAGCGCGGCGGCCTCGTCGTCGCTCAGACGCAGATTGGGCATGCGTGAAACCGGCGAGTAGCCGCGGGGATTCTTCAACCAGTGATAGATCCACCGGCCATCGGTCTTCTCGGCAACGTTGCTGAGATTCGGAGCGATGTCTTTGTTGGCGCCCAGCAATGCCGGCGACTCGCCGGGCGCGAAGCCGTGACAGCCGCGGCAACCGAGGCTGTCCGCCAACGCCTGACCCTGCGCGACCCGCTCGGCGCTGTTGGGATTCACTCCAGCCGGCGCCGCGTGACTCGCGGTCCACTGTTCGCTGTCCGCCTTCGAGGCATCGAGCAAGTACGCCGCGATCGCCGTCGCCTGCGCACGGTTGAACATGAAGTTCGGCATCTTCGTGCGCGGGCGGAATGCGTGCGGATTTTCGATCCAGCGAACAACCCATGCCGGGTCGGCCTTGGCGGCGATGCGGCGCAAGTACGGGCCCACCTTGTCCAGCCCCTCGTAACCTTCGACAAGGTGACACCCGTGGCAGCCGAGCTGCACGAACATATCCTCGCCGTGCTCGACAATTTCGGCGCCGGGGATGCGCAGATCGCTGTGACACTTGATGCAGCTCGTCTGCACCTTGTCGCCGCGCAACAGTTCCTTCTCCCAGAACTTCACCTCGCCGTGCGCCTTCTCGACCGAGTTCACCGCCGGGCCTTGCCCTTGGTGACACGGGGTACAGCCGAAGCGGTCCGGCGGGTGCTTGAACAGGATGACCTCGCGCTTGGGATGGGTCTTGAACGGATTCGGATCGTTTTCGAAGCCCGCCTTCTCGATCGCGGAGTGACAAGAGGTGCAGCGGTCGACGCGGCCGAGCGGATTGTTGAAAGCCGTGCGGTCGAAGTCGTCGAGCACGACCTGCTGGATCTTTGGAATGCGCGGCAGATTGGCCGGGCCAATATGGATCTGGAGGGTATCCAGTTTGCGCTCCAGCCCGAGGCGCGGCACTTCCATCTCGCGCTGCTTGTCTTCGAGGCTCTTGATGGTCGAGTTGACCTCGTCGATCTCCTTGTCAACCTGGTCGACTAGGGCTTGGCGCTCGGCGAGTCGCTTGTCGACCTCGGCTTTTTCCTTGTTGAGTTCGTCGATGTGAGCCTTGCGCGCCTCGGTGGGGTGGTTGGTGAGCGTGGCGTGCTCGTACTCGTACCACGCCTCTTCCAACTTGCTCTTCACCAGGCGCAACGCGAACTCGGCATCGCCCGCCTTCACGGCCAGGTCGCTGCGCTTCGCGGCCAGCTCGCTGAGTTTCTTCGCCGTGTCCCCTGACCGTACGCTCTCGCGCGCCGCAGCGAGTTCCTTGGTGACATCTTGGTACCCAGTATCCTTGGCGAGACGGTCGACTTCGTCTTGCAACGTCTTCTGCGCGCGTTGGACTTCAAGGGCGAAGAATTCCGCCTGATATTTCTTCCACGGGCGGCGTGTGATGTTGTCGTCCCACACCGACCATACCGCGCCCGCCAGCAGGCAGCCGACCGCGAGCAGGAAGATGCCGCTGTAGGACTTCTTTTCGTCGTCGATTCCTCTCGCCCCAGCCACGACATCACCCCTACGCGGCCGTGCGCCGCTCGATCAGCCGCCCGACATAGAAGATTCCCATGCCCACCAGCAACAGCCGCAGTTCATGACCCATCGCGTGTTCTTCCGTTACGCCGACGAAGAGCGCGTAGCCCACATCCGCAAAGCCAAGCGCTTGGACGAACTTCGCGAGATAGAACATCGCCACGTCACGTACTCACTGCCGGCGGCGCGCGCTAGACGTTGAACCACGGCGTCACCCAGATGTACTTCAGGTTCAGCGCGTGGCGCAGCAGCATCTTGATGAGCACGGCCATCATGTTGAGGAACAAAAAAGACGTAGTGAAGAACCGCGGCATGCCCCAGCGCTGCATGAACTCGCGGCCTTTGAGCCAGATCACCCACCAATACATCCCCACGGTGCCGACCACGAAGAACGCCAACACGGTCGACGCACCGAACACCGACGACCAGAAGTAGTCGCGGAAGCCGAGCAAGTACGGCAGGTCGACGTTGGTCATCGCTTCGACCTTGTGGGCGTCCCACTTCTCCCATGGCCAGAACCAGTTCCAGCCTGGTCCGCGCAAGAAGGTGCCGATGATGATCAAGGAGATCCACAGCACGTGAAAGCCGAAGAAGAAGGTGAGCAACTCGATCTTGCGCGATTTGAACGCGTAGTAGCCGTTGCCGTGCGGGTTGATGTCGATATACGGAATCACCATCAGCCCGACGATGATAAACGTTGGCAACATCACGCCCGCGTGCCACGGGTCGAAGAACACCAGCATCTCCTGCAACCCCAGGAAGTACCACGGTGCCTTCGACGGATTCGGCGTGCGCGTCGGATTGGCCGGTTCTTCCAGCGGCGCATCGACCAGTAGCGACCACACGACCAGCAAGAGCACGATGAAGAGTGTGCAGAGGAACTCAGCCCGCACCAGGTGGGGCCAGGTGTGGACCTTGTCATCGCCCGGGCCCATCGCTTTGCGAATCGGCACTTCGATGCGCTTGCCGCTCGGCTCGGCAATCGGTTTCACGGTCAGCTTGGTTTGTGCCTCGGCCATCGCTCTACTCCTTGGCCCGTGGCTTCGCTGCCCAGAACAACAGCACAAGCATCAAAATGAAGATCGCCGGGAGCACCAGGACACGTCCGCCGGGAATCACCAGCGTGATCCCGAGCAGGATGAGCCCCCCGATTGTTGCCCGGAGTTCTGATGACACCGCCCTACCCTCCACAGCCCTTACAGCGGCGGACCCGAGAATCCATCACGGCGGATGCGCCAGAAATGCACCGCCATGAACAAGCTCGCCACCAGAGGAAAGAAGATGCAGTGCAGGATGTAAAAGCGCATCAGCGTATGCGGTCCCACTTCGCCGCCGCCGAACAGGAACGCGCGCGCATCGTAAATCGGATTCACGCCGGTCAATTCCGCGAACGGCCCCTCGTTGCCCAACAGCGGGGCCGCGCGCCCCATGTTCGAGCCAACCGTCACAGCCCAGATCGATAGCTGATCCCACGGGAGCAGGTAGCCAGTGAAGCTCAGCAACAAAGTCAGCACCAACAACAGCACGCCCACGACCCAGTTGAACTCGCGCGGCGGCTTGTACGATCCGGTGAGGAACACGCGGAACATGTGCAGCCACACCGCGATCACCATGCCATGCGCCGACCAACGGTGC
This sequence comes from Binatia bacterium, assembly GCA_041477755.1. Taxonomy (GTDB): domain Bacteria; phylum Desulfobacterota; class Binatia; order HRBIN30; family JACQVA1; genus JACOST01. The sequence continues at coordinate 143 of JBGOUW010000256.1, read as the reverse complement.
ATATTGCGCATCAGCATCCCGAACGGCATGTCAAATTCAAGATATTTGATGTCAGCATAGGCATATTCGGCCACCGGACGGTAGTAGAACATGAGGTAGACCCCAGTCACCACCGTCACCAGAAACATCAGGAAGGTAATCCC
>JBGOUW010000332.1:0-5726 GCA_041477755.1 Binatia bacterium | reverse complement strand
CCCAGTCGTGGAAGCGTGCCCGGTCCGCTTCGGGAACACCGAGAAATTGGCCGATGATGGCTGTCGGCACCGGCACGGCGATATCGCGCACTACGTCGCCACCGCCCGCATGTCGCACCGCCTCGATCGCGGCGACGGCCCGCGCGCGAATGTCGGGCTCGAGATCCGCAACCCGCCGCGGCGTGAGGCCGCGATTGATGAGCGAGCGTAACTTGGTGTGCGCCGGTGGGTCCGTCGTGACCATCATCGGGAGAATGCCCGCTTGCTCAGCCGCACTCGGGTCCCACGTGAGCCCTTGCCGAGAGCAAAAGGTTTCGTGATCGAGCAGCGCGGCGTGCACGTCGGCGAATCGACTCAATGCCCAGAACGTGAGCCGCTCCTGACGATATAGCGGAAACTCGTCGCGCAGGCGCTGATAGGCGGGGTAAGGGTTCGCCTGCGTCGCCACGTCTTCGGGGTCGTAAACAAACTGCACCGCGTGATCTCCGAGTGCGACCGGTTATATGCCTCGGCTAGCTCGCGCAGCAAGCTCGTGAGCGACGGGGGTGACGCTTGACCGGCGACCGCACGGACGAGGACCTCGCCGTGTTGCTTGACGCAGGTCGTGCCGGCCGGGTGAGGGCTGAGTTGTCCGCCGCAGGAAGGGCCCGGTCGCGTGCTCCTCCGATCTCGGGCTACTGCAACCGATACAGCTTCGCCGCGTTGCCAGCGCAGATCTTGTGGCGCTCATCGGCGACGACTTCGCGGAACATCTCGTCGACCACGCGCCGGCTTTCCGGCCAGTCGCAGCCGTGGTGCGGGTAGTCGGTCGACCACATCAGGTTGTCGACCCCGATGATGTGGCGGTTCTTGACAGCGTAGTGATCGATCATGATCGACGAGCGCCAGTTGCGGCGATAGTAGAAGCTCGGCTCGTGCTTGAGCTTCACCGGCAGCCACGAGCGGTTGCGCCACCAGCGATCGTCGAGTTGTTCGAGCACGTAGGGGATCCAGCCCGACCCGGTATCCACGGCCACCCAGGTCAAATCGGGGAAGCGGTCGTGTACGCCCGAGGTGATGATTTCGGACATGTCGATGATGAAGTCGGCGGCGCCGACGGTGGCGAGACCGGTCAGGTCGTCGCCCCGCTTACCTTTGGGTTTGGGCTTCTGCACCTGGCGCATCATGCGCACGTGGAAGTGGACCGGCACGCCGAGCGCCTGCGCGGCCTCCCAAAATTTGTCGTCGTCAGGACGAATCGTCGAACCGACGCTGGGCATCGTGTTGAGCCACACCCCGCGCATGCCGAGCTTAAGGCAGCGCTCCATCTCTTTGATCGCCGCCTCGACGTTCAAGGCCGGCATTGCGCCGAGACCGACGAGGCGGTCGGGAGCGACTTTGACGAATTCTTCGGCCAACCAGTTGTTGTAGGCTTGCACGCCAGCGAGGTGAAATTCCGGATCGGGGTCGGAAAAGAAGTGACTCATCATACGCGCGGAGCCAAACAGCACTTCGGCATCGACACCGTCCTGGTCTTGCTCCTGGAGGCGCGGCTCAGCACGGAAGTTCCCCTGATTGGCGGCGGCGAAGGTCACGCCGGTCCAGCGCACGTCCTCGTGCTTGCGTCCGGCCGACGCGTAGATGCCGATCGGCGCCGGGGGAATGTCGGGCGAAAACTGCCAGGCTTCGCCGCCTTCGCCGTCGGGCACGACGCGGGGCACCTTGTCGTGGAACTTCTTCGGCATGTACGTCGTCCACAGATGCGGCGGCTCGAGAACATGGGAATCCGCGGAAATGAGATGGTACTGGCGTGCCATGGGGGATCTCCTCGCTGTAGACTAACGATTGTTAGTACACGAGGTCGGGTGGCTGGTTCAAGCCCCAACCGTGACCGAGGTCACACATCGATCGGCCGATCGCTCCGATCGGTCCGGATCGTCCAATCTCGCGCGTCGACTTCCATGCGCCAGTTCTGCTACAGCGCGCGCTGCGAGGTGACGCATGAAGCCACACACTGTTGATCTCGGTTCGCAGTACTTGCACGCCACCAAAGCGGGCGGCGTGCTGCGGGTGGTGATCGATCGGCCTGAGCGGCGCAACGCGCTGACGATCGAGATGTACCACGGCCTCAAGAAGGCCGCGGTGCTGGCCGAGAAAGACGCCGATGTGGACTTGCTCGTCGTCACCGCGACCGGCGAGTACTTCTGCGTCGGTGGCGAGATGGCCGGGCAGCATGAAGGCGGGGCGCCGATCGATCGCGAAACCGATCGCTACGATCTGCTGCCGTTCGTGCAATTCGAGCGCTGCCCAAAAATCGTCCTGCTGGCGATCAACGGGATGTGTCAGGGCGGCGGCCTCAACATGGCGCTGACCAGCGACATCACCGTGGTGTCCGAGCAGGCCCGGTTTCGCGTGCCCGAACTGCTGCGCGGCGTGGCCGATTGCTATCTCGGCGCGCGCCTGGCCAGTCGGGTCGGGGTTGCGCGCGCCAAGTACCTGCTGTTCACCGCGCAGTACTTCTCCGCCGCCGAAGCGTTGGCGATGGGGCTGATCTCGCGCGTGGTGCCGCACGCGCAGCTCGACGGCGCGGTGGCCGAGACCATCGAGTGGGTGCGGCAAACCGGTCCGGGCGCGCGCACGGCGCTCAAGCGCGACATCAACCGACAGTTGCCGCCGATTGACTTCCCGATGTTCGCCGAGTCGCTCGACTCCGCCGAAGTGCGCGAAGGCTTCACCGCCTTCGCCCAGAAGCGCCCACCGAAGTGGGTGCGAGCGCTTGACTAACGCTTGTTAGTTTCCTAGCTAACGCGGGTGACCAATCGGGCCGCGACCGCCAAACCGCGCTCCGCCAAACGCAGCGGCCGGCGCGAGTCGGCCCAGCCGACGCGCGAAGTAATTCTCGACACCGCCGAGCGGCTGTTCGCCGTCCACGGCGTGGATGGCGTGGCGTTGCGCGATCTCGCCCGCGAGATGAACCTTACCGCCCCCAGCCTCTACAATCACTTCCCGAGCAAGCAGGCGCTCTACGATGCGGTGCTCGAACGCGGGCTGCGGCCGATCATGCAAACCCTCGCCGAAGCCTGGCACCCGGGCGCGCTGCAGCCCGATCACACCCATGCGACGGTCGACAAGATGACCTCCCATCTGGCCGCCCATCCGCACCTCGCGCGCCTCCTGCAGCGCGCGCTGCTGGACGAAAGCAGCAGCGTGCAGAAGCTGATCGGGCGCTGGCTGACGCCGCTGTACCTGCAAGGTCTCGCCGTCATCCGCGAGACCGCCGACGGGGCCGGCTGGGAGCCCGATGAGGTACCCCATCTCGCGCTCGGCCTGTTCGGGATGGTGTTCGCGTACTTCACCAATGCTGCCGCACTCAACGCGTTCATGGGTCGGAACAACGACGCGCTGTCCGCCCGCGCGCTTGCGGTTCAGCGCCGCTTTCAAGAGAAGGCCATTTCCCGCCTGCTCGGCACCGCTCCACGCAGCGGGCGCAAGCGTGCGACCCGTACGACTCAGTAACGAATTCTCTCAGCAGCACTTCAATCGCAACAGGAGATTTCCCGCATGGCCAGCACCGAAGCCGGACAGATCACTGACGAGGGCATTGCCAAAATCCGCGAACGCGTCGGACAAGGATTTCCGGGTCGCCGCCCGTGGCGCACCGAGGCGAGCCGCGACGCCATCTATCACCTCGCCTACGCGATTGGAGATCTCAACCCGCTCTATCTCGACGACGACTACGCCAAGAAGTCGCGCTGGGGCACCATCATCGCGCCGCCGATCATCGTGCAGAGCATGGACACCCTGCGTGCTGTCGGCCACAGCGGTCTGCCCGAAGGCCTGCCCGGGGTCCACTCGATCTGGACCGGCTCGCTCTACGAGTGGACGCGCCCGGTCAAGCTCGGCGATAAGATTCGCGCCGAGTCGTATCTGAAAGAGGTGGTCGAGAAGCCGAGCAACTTCGGCGACGGCCGCTCGCTCTACCAAACCTACGAAGCCAAGTACTACGACCAGCAGGGCGACTACATCGGCGTGCGCAACGACACCTGGATCCGCATCGAGCGCGCCAAGACCCGCGAGAAGAAAAAGTACGGCGACATCCAACTCGCCCACTGGACGCCGGCCGACATCGAGCGGTTCATGGAGGAGTATCGCACGCAGCAGCGCACGGTCGAGCGCTACTGGGACGACGTCAAAGTCGGCGACAAGCTCAATCGCATCATCAAAGGCCCGCTGACGCCGACGGCCGAGATAGCCTTCGAGTCGTACTTCGGCGTCTATCTGGTCGGCAACAAAGTCGCGGCCAATCTCTATGCGAAGCATCCCGCGCTGATGATTCCGAACGAGCAAGGCGTGCCCGAGCCACCGCAGCGCGTCCACTGGGACAACGCCTTCACGCAGCGCCTGCTCGGTCTGCCCGGTGCTTACGACCTCGGCCCCGAGCGGTGCTCCTGGCTGATCCAAGGCATGACCGACTGGATCGGCGACAACGGCCTGCTCACGCGCATCGAAGCCCAGTACCGCAAGTTCAACTACATGGGCGACGTTACCTGGGTGCAAGGACGGGTCATCGAGAAATTCGAGCGCGACGGCAAGGGCTACGTGCGCTGCCACGTCGAGTGCGTCAATCACCGCGACGAAATGACGGCCAAAGCCGTCTGCGAAGCCGAGTTGCCGCGACGATAGCGAGCACGCGGCTCGCTACGGGGCCGTCGCCCGCGATTGATTGAGCGCGAACACCGCCAGGGCGCCGACAAACGCCGGCGCCGCAAACATGCCGGCGGCGCCGGTGGCGTGGTAGACGCTCAGCACCGCGAGCACTTGATACGCGCGATTGAGCGGCACACTGTCAGATAGATTCAGCCAGGTTTCGCTGGCAACGATGGCGCCGTCGAGGACGATCAGTCCGAGCGATCCGATCACCGCCACCATCACCAAGCGGCGGTCGCGCACCTTGGCGGCTGCCAATACGATAGCCAGGAACAGCGCGAGGTTGCGAATATGTTCGAGCGTCGCGATCTCCGTCTCCGCTCCATCGGCGTCGTCGTGCGCGGGGAACGTGAGCACCATCGTGCCGTCGCCGACGGACGATTCGACCGGCCGCCCCACACACAGTTGCAAGATTTCCGCGGCGACCGACGCCACCACCCGGCCGATCACCGGTTGCACCGGCGGGATCGCACAGACGCCCAGCAACAGCGTGTAGAGCAGGAGAAATCGAGCGCTAACCCACCAGACGCTCGCCACCGGCGACACTCCTCGCCCACGCCAGCCAGATGCCCAGTGCGGTGGCCAGCAACAGCATCGGCCACACGTACAGATGCCCGTAGTCGAGCGCCCGGGCAGAATGCGCGCCGATGTAAACCAGACTCATCATCCGGATCAGATTCAATCCCATCAGCACGGGGACTCCCAGTGCCAGCCCTTTGAGCCGCAAGCGCCACGGGCTTGGAAAGGCGAGGATCGCGGCAACGAACAGTCCTACGATCTCGATGCCGGTGCAGTTGGCGACGATCTCGAACTGCGACGAGTCCAAGCTGAGCTGATTGCCGACATCGGTTACTGGGAGACCGACTAGTCGCAAGCTCGCTGCCACCACGTGCGCCGCGTGATGGGTGAGCCAAGCGGTGGTCACTCCGTCCAACAACGCAATGTCCACCCGCACCAGAACGGAGAAGAGCAAGACGAGCGCGAAGAAGGCCAGCGCGAAGCGCAGCACCAAGAGGTTCGGCGATGCCGCGACTCGCGCT
>JBGOUW010000440.1:0-4314 GCA_041477755.1 Binatia bacterium | reverse complement strand
GGCAGTGGCCGACGTTGGCCACGCCGATGCCGGAGAGCAGATCGAGATAGGCGCGCCCCCGCGTGTCCCACACCGTCGTGCCGCGCGCGCGATCGACGACGATGCCGAGGGGGTCCGGCGAGGTTTGACACACGTAGCGGAGAAAGGCCGCGCGCAGTTCGTCGTCGTGCTCGTCACTCATCGCTTGTCACCGTCCCACAATCCATTCTGCGACTCGCGGCCGGCCGCCCTGTCGCCAGCTCAAGTCGGGTCGCTGCATCTGGCCGAGAGGACACACGCGATGCACGCCGGCATGTGTGAGCAGCGTCTCCAGTTCGTTCCGGCGGCTCGCCGGCGCCGCAATGCCCGCCGCTTCGAGGTACGGGCGTACGGGCGCGAGGATCGTCGTCAGCTCCGAGAGCGCATCAAGCGGCTTGACCCAGATGGTCCGATTGAGCGGCGTTGGAACGAACGCGGGTGCGGCGTCGTACACGACGGTCCACCGTACATCGCTGGGTGATGCGAACAGCGTGACCTCCTCACCGCGGACACTGCGCCACTCGGCTTCCTGACGGAAGCGCTGCAAGGTGGCTTGCTCGGCGCGACTCAGCTGGTGCAACGGCAACTCGTCGGCGAGTCGATCGAGTGCACGGCCGAGCATGTCAGCGAACTGTTCGACGGTGATCTCACCGCCGCGCTCCACGTAGGCGAGCTGCGGCGACAGGCACCCGAGCTGATCCCATAGCGCGACATCATCGGCGAGTTGGGCCGCGACAATCTCCGCGTCGCGCAACGCGTCGCGCGTGATTGCCGCGAAGCTGATGCGGTGACCGTGGCCGATGAGGCGCCCCGGCACTCGGCGCGCAATGTCGGCGATGGTCGCATCGTTGCCCGAGGCGATCACCACATCTGCCGCGTGAAACGCCGCGGCTTCGAGATCGAGCCGGCCACCCGGCCAGTAGAGCGCCGCGGCACATTGCGCCAGCTCGGGGTCGACGGCCGCGAGCGACTCGATGAATAGCGTCGGAAACACGCGATCGCCGCTTCCCGCCTTCACCATCACGGCCGATTTGACGGCGAGCGAGAGCGCGACTGGGATCGCCGCCAGTCCTGGCAGGTTGCCGGCGAGCACGTGCAGCAGCAGTGGTGGACCGCTTGCGCGATCGCCGGTGCCCAACTCGGCATCGAGGAGTCGACCGATCGCATCACCTCGCAACGGTTCGAGCATCAGCGGCAAGCCATATCGCACCATTGCCGGCGAGAAACCGCTCGCGGCGGGCAACTCAGCTTCGGCTCGGTGTCGCCAGGGCGACTCGGGTCGCAGCCATCGGGCAACGAGCTCGCTGAGCGCGGCCAGCACCTGCGCGGTTGGTCGCGGGTGCAGTACCCGTTCGCGCGCCGCGATCAAGCCTGCGGCGATCCGCTCGACGTCAGCGGCGGTGAGCATAGTGACTACGCCGGCACTTGCCACTCGGCGGCGCCGAGCGAGCAGCCGCGGGCTTCGGCGCCGCCGATGCGGCCGTCAACCACGAAGCCGTCGCTGACCGCGTGGCCGAGATCTTCCGTCAACACGGCGAACGCGGTGCCGGCGTTGGCGAGGTCGTACAGGCACAGCAGTCCTGGCTCGCCGGGCGGCACCTCGGTGAGCGTCGCGGGATCGAGCACGCGCACACGGGTCCACGGCGGCCCAACAAGATGTCGATGCGCGAACTGGCCACCGACACGATTGCGGATGACGTTGTCGTAGAACTGTGATGACAGCTCCGTCATGCCGTACTCGTTGACGCAGAAGTAGCCGGGAATCGCGAACGTGGTCCAAGCCGCTTGCAGCAAGCCTTTGCGCGAGAGTGGCCGAGGCGCGCCCTTGGTGCCGCCGGTGTCCATGAGCCGGCAACCGTGGGGCAAGCGAAACGTGACCGCGTGCGTGGTGCAATAGTCGAGCAGGTGAATCAGCGCGGCGGTCGTCGTCACGATGCACAGCGGCGTGCCGCTGCGTTCGCTCGTGCGCAACGCGGCGATGCACGCCGCGTAATCGATGCCGGCGGGCGAGGCGACGTAGGCGCTACCGGGTGCGCCGCACTCCTCCATCGCCCATCCGATCATTTGCGAGAGCGAGGAATCGGGTGCCGCCGCGCACGACGGAATCAGCGAGACGATGGGCGTGCGATCGACATCGGGGAAGAGGAAGCGGCGCAACCCGGCGATGGCCGACGCGCGGTACAGCCGGAGGTCGGGCAGCCCGTGGCGGCCGCGTTTCTCGCCGCCGCGACTGGTGCCCGTCGTCAAGAAGATTCGCTCGGGCTCGGCACAGTGCAGATCGGTCTCCTTGAATGCCACTACAGGTATCGGTGGCACATCGCGCCAACTGTGCAGAGACGATGGCGAGGCGTCGCGTCGTTCGCAGTAGCGTCGGTACGGCACGACGGCTTCGAACTGATGCGCGAAGACGGCAAGCGCCAACGCATCGAAGTCGCCGTCGTTGGTCGCGATAAACCGGAGAACCGAGTCGTGAACCGCATGCACCCGCCGACGATAGCACCGAGCGCGGGAGCGGCAAACGCTAGGCTCGCAGCGCGGCGCGGCCGGCACCAGATCTCCTCCCCGTAAGGGCGACGCCTGCGTCGCTATACCTCCTCCCAACCGACGGAACTGTTTCTCGCGTTACTCGGGATTCGAAACTGCCGACAGCGCGACAATCGAAAGGTGCTGAGATCCAGGGGACAACGAGCAAACCTATTGTGGAACACATCAAGACTCACGCTCTCAGCATCGTATCCTCGAAGGACTGCGATGGCGCTCAGCGTTGTGTTCACGTCGGGTCGCATACCGCGCTCTCTACCAGACACGGTCGGGCCGAACGTCGGCGACTGACTTGGACTTGCGGGAATAGAAACTTGAACCTCATCGATTCCCTTCATGGCCGTCATCACGCCGTACGGATCTGTATGGAGGAAGCACTCCGTATTGTTGAAGATTACAACTAGAGCCGGCAGTCTCCCACGCGCGCGTGTCTTAAGCTGTCGATTTGCCTCACGCACTTCGCGACGAATGCGCTCGCCTGGCGTGGAGCCGAACGCGACAGCTTCGCCACGCGCTCGGCGTTGCGCCAGCATCTTTTCCTCCGGGTTCGGGTCGAGTTGCTTCACCTCGGCGAAGACGCCGACTTCATGCGGCCTGATTTCGTAGTCCGGGCACTTCTCCGAGCATTCCGGCAACCGCCGCCATGGCACCCCAGCCTGGGCACAGAATGTTTCGAAGAGCTTCTCGGATTTTGTTCGGGTCATTCTCGCTACGGGTCTAGTGTTAGAAAATGGCGTCCGAACCAATCGAGGCTACGCGCCGCCACCGGCATCCGGCGTCCGTAGATGTCTTTGTACCAGAGCTCGACTGTCAACTGGCTCAGGCGGCGTCGACAATCGTCTCGAGCGTCAGCAAACGCCTGGGCCGATGGATCGCCGCTCAGCTCAAGCAGCTTGAGTCGGTCTCCCGGAGGCACGCAGGTACCCTCCAACGATTCTAAGAACGTGTTCCAAAGCATGCCCTGCGGAAGAGACGGCATGAGGGATATGAGGCTGGTTTCGACGGTCATTCCGTCCGACACTCGGAACTTGTCGATGATCAGCGGGCCGATTCCGGTGTTCTTGATGTGGACCGCAATCCGATCCTCATAGTCGGCAATCGGAATGCCGCCGATTGGCCTGACCGAGAAGTAGTTGTGCTGCCGCTGCCACCAGAGCGACGCAACGGTGAGAACTATCGAAAGCAGAGAAACGAAAAGAGCAGCAACAGCGGCAAAGGCGTTCACTTGGTCGGGGTGCGCCGCCAACAGCTCAACCAACTGCTGCATATCTTCCGCCTATCGCGGCGTAAACTGGGTCGACAGAAACGCGTCGAAGGCGCGGTCGGGCAGCCAGCGCCGCAGACCCAATAGGACGCGCGCGGCGACCGTTACCGGATAGCGCGTCTTTGGCCGCCTCGCGGTGATGGCCTTGGCGATCACCTTCGCGACGGCTTCGGGACCCGCCGCCATCATCGCCATCGGCCCTTTGTACGCTTCGTTGATGCGCTGCGCGACGAGTTTGTTGAACGCCGCATACGGAGACTGGCTCTCCGTGGCGGCACCGATGCTGTGGATCGCGGTGTCGCCGAAGCGCGTCTTGATCGGACCCGGCTCGATCACGACGACGTCGATACCGAACGGCTTCACTTCGAAGCGCAACGCGTCGCTGAGCGCTTCCACTGCGTGCTTGGTCGCGTGATAGAAGCCGCCGCCGGGAAACGTCAGCTTGCCGCCCATCGAGCTGAGGTTGACGATCTTTCCCCACCCTTGGCGGC
>JBGOUW010000485.1:0-3845 GCA_041477755.1 Binatia bacterium | reverse complement strand
GTCATGTGGCGGCTCGATGGGCTTGGTGTTCTCGAAGAGCGCCGGATTCCACTGGTTGGTGTCGCCGCCAATGAAGCCGTAGAAATACTCGAAGCCCAGGCCGGTGGGCCAGAGGTCGAACGGTCCGGCCTGGCTGGTCATCCAGTCGGGGACGTTGTGGTTCTTGCCGTACCACGAAGTGTTGTAGCCGTTTTGCTTCAGGATTTCGGCGAACGTCCCGGCGCTTTTCGGTTGCAGGCTGTTATAGCCGGGGAAGCCGGTGCCGAGCTCCATGATGACACCCGTTGCAACGCTGTGATGATTGCGCCCGGTGAGCAGCGCCGCGCGCGTCGGCGAGCACAGGGCGGTGGTGTGGAACTGCGTGTAGCGCAGGCCGGCGTTTGCGAGCCGGTCCATCGTTATCGTCGGAATCGGTCCGCCAAACGTGGACGACGCGCCGAAGCCCACGTCATCGGTGAGGATGAGCAGGATGTTCGGCGCGCCCTTGGGTGCCTCGACTGGCTTCGGGAAATCCTTGACGGATTCCGCCACCGTGCGGCCGATCTTGCCGCCGAACGGCGGTTCGGGCCGGGGCAGCACGTCCTGCGCCCATAGCCGCGGTGAGAAGGTCATGCTCAGCACAAGGCTGAGGGCGATTCTGGTCACGATTCCGTTCATCTGATTTTCTCCTCGCTCGTCGTTCTACTTCATGCTCTCCCGCAGATCGACCAGCACTTGATCGAAGGCGTCGATGCGGATCAACCCCAGGCGTGGATACTCGATGTCGAGGATGACGTACACCGCGACGGCCATGACGGCCGCGAACGCGAGCAGGTGCGTCCAACTGCGCGTCGGGCTGCCGGCCATGCCGTCGCCGGCCAGCAGTGCACTGGCCAGGATCAGTGCCACCAGCATCACGAAGATGACCACCGGTGGATGGGTCTGGGTCGCCATGGTCCGAGTGGTGGTGACGTCGATCATCTGGTTCAGCGCGGGCAGCACCAGCATGGTTGCGGGAGACCCTGCCGCTTGGCAGGCGGCGACGGCTTGGGTCCAGATCTCGCCCTGCAGATTGGTCGCGTGCGCCAGCTCCTCTTTCGCCGCCTCGATGTCCGGCAGCTTCTGATACACGGTGAGCCGTGCGTGCACATAGCGGCGAAAACTTTCCCGCAGTGCCGGCTGCGCACTGGCCGGGAGCAGGTCGAGCCGTAGATAGGCGGTGCCGATCGCGTTGGCCTCCTCGACGATCAAGTGTCGTCGGGCATCAAATCGCGAAACCGCCCCCGAAAAGGTAAAGGCAATCAGCAAGCCCATCAGGCCGAAGACGGCGCCGTCGATCGCGCCGACGCCGGTAGCGGCTTCCGCCGACAGTTTCGCCCGCCGCCGCCGGCCGATGCGCCGACCGATTTCCAGCGACAGAACGATCGCGACAAACAGACCGAGGGCCAGCATTAGAATTGAAGCAGCGGGATCAGCCATTGGTTATCTCACCAACCCACTGAGAGCCCCAAGGTCAGAAACAAGCTGTTACGCTTCGACCCCGGGGACGGCTGGTTGTTGTACTCGTCGCGCAGCACGAATTTCGCGCTGATCGGATCGATGAGCGGCGCCGTCAGCCCGCCTTCGGTGCGCAGCAAGTACGCCGTGGTGAAGTTGTCGACGGCAGGTAGGTAGTCCAATCGCCAGTCGAAGTGGGCGCGGTAAGGAAGGTAGTAGCCGGCAAGCGCGCCGAAGGCGATGGCGTAGTAGTCGTTGTCCTTGCCGCCGAAGTATTTCTCGTACACCCACGAAGGGCCGACTTCGCCTTGGAGGAAGTTGCGCCGATCCGGGTCGAGCTGTTCCTGCCAGAACACATAGCCGACACCGATTTTCGGTACGCCGCGGATGCTCAAGCGCTGAATGCCGTCGTACGTCGCATCGCCGGATGCAAACCCGTACACCCGCGGTGTGAAGCTATAGTCTTCGCGGATCAGACCGAGCAGTTGATCCTGCGTGGTACTCTTCGACTGCCCCTGTTGCTTCTCGGTGCCGTAGCGATAGCTGGTGCCCAAGGTGAACTTGGTTGGGTCCTTGGTGCGCACCGTACTGAAGCCGAGCAAAAACCCCGTGGTGTCGGTGGTGCTCTGCTGGACGTTGACGCCGAGGTCGAGATTGCCGTCCCAGTAACGCCAGGCGCTGCGCATGCGATTGGTGAACGATGGACCGCCATCGCCGATCGGTATGCCGGAGTGAATCGTCGCGACGTCTATCGACGTGTCACCCACGGTGAGTTTACCGGCGCTGAATCCCAGCAGCGGGCCATCGCTCTCTTGGTCCTCGCCGTGCAGCATCTGGAAGGGCGCATCGGTCTTGAGGTTTTGGATGTCCACCCACTTGATCGCGAGCACGCCTGAGCCGTACTCGGGCTCGATCGTGATTCCAACGCCGGTCACGGCAGTGACCTTGCCGCGCAGCACGGTCCCCTTCGACGTGACTTCGTCTGCGATCGTCGCGGTCGCGAGCCCGAGCACGACGGCCAAGCCGATCGCGAGCGTGCTGCGCCAGCGGCCGTGTGCGGCCGAACGTTTCTGATGCATCACCAAGCTCCCCCCTCTGATCGTTGCTGCGGTCTTAGCGCGCCTTGGCTTAGCGGAAAAAATCGGCGGTGCCCAGAGCCCATGTGCGATACCGCGATCTGACAAAGCCGTGCCCTCATTGAGGGCGCGCTCCTTCGTGCCGTCGAGCGCAATCTTTTCAGTTGCACTCTCGCCAGCGACTACGGTAGAGAGCGCCGGAGTCGTAGCTGCCGATCTCGGCTGCCAAAAGAGGGAGGTTGACGATGGTGAGACAATGCTTGTGCTCGTTGCGCAACGGCTGTGTGGTGCTCATCGGCGTGCTGCTCTGCACCGCGCCGGCGTGGGCTGCGAATTCTCAGGTCGTGGAAGCCGGCAAGCGGCTCTACACCAAGAACTGCGCCTCCTGCCACGGGCGCGACGGCAAAGGTGATGGTCCGCTCGCCGGAACCCTCAAGACCAAGCCCGCCGATCTCACCGGGCTGGCGAAGAAACATGGCGGTCAGTTCCCATACATCGAAGTGGTCGATCTCATCGACGGCACGTCAACATCTGCCTCCCACGGCAGCAGCGAGATGCCGGTTTGGGGCGAGACCTTTCAGTCCGACTCTCCCGGTAGCGGCACCGCCATGGAACAAGCGGCAGTGCGCGGGCGGCTGATGTTGCTCACCGACTACTTGCGCGCGATTCAGGCGCAATAGGCGCCGCGCGGATCACCACGCCGGGGCGCTGAAGGTCTCAGCGCCTCGGCGGTGCGTTTTCTTTCTCTCTCATCAGATCGAATTGTACGTCGTCCCATGAGGGGAGTGGGGAGCGGCCGCGCGTCTCGGGCTGCACCGGCTTTGCACAGGAAGTGGCCCCTCGATACGCAGCCCTTCGGTACGAAGCCTTCGGCTTCTACTCCAGGACTGCTACTCGGGGAAACGGTTGTTTTTTTCACGGTCTCCCAAAATCCGTTTACCCGAGTAGTGAGCGAAGCGAACGTATCGAGGGCCTTCTTGTGCAAAGTCGGCTGCACCCCGGTACTCTGTATTCACGCATGCAGAAGCTCGGTATCGTGAAACCCTGAGAGCTGACGAGGGGGTGCAGCGGCGATCCGAGCTATTGCCCCGCGCTCAGCACCGCCTCCTGTGAGAATCGCAAGGTGAACGCCGGCCCGGTCGGCATATCGCCGGGGAGTGTCAGCCCGAGGTTTACGCCGCGCGCTTGCCAGCGCAGTGGCGCGCCGTAGCCGAGCAAGCGAACTTCGGTTGAGCCGGCGAGCGTGAGCCCCTCGATGGTGATCTCGTTGCCAGCGGGTTTAGCGAGGACGAT
>JBGOUW010000629.1:0-2756 GCA_041477755.1 Binatia bacterium | reverse complement strand
GGGGGGCGCAAAGTTCTGGAACTGCAAGACCAGCGAATCGCCGGCATCACTGCCGCAGCCGAACGCGAGTGCCGCCGTCAGAATGGTTGCCGCTATTGTGTACACCCACCTCATGAGCCCCTCCGCTGAGTTTCCCGCCTCACCGCACCACACATTGGGCGATTTCGGTGGCCCCGAGTTGGTCAAACAGGGTACGACCGATTTCGCTGATACAGACGAATTTGATCTTGCCACCCGACATTTTCTTGTCGCTCTCGATCGCCAGCGCGAGGTGTCGTCCCATTGCCTCGCGCGGAATTTCCACTGGCAGCCCCGCCCGCTTGAGTACCCTCACCACACGCGTGACCGTCTCTTCCGAACAATGCCCTCGCATCTTCGACAATCGAGCAGCAAACGCCATGCCGATAGCTATCGCCTCTCCATGCAAGTACCGCTTGTACTCGGTTAGACTCTCGATCGCATGGCCCAGCGTATGCCCAAAATTGAGGATGGCCCGCACGCCGCTCTCCCGTTCATCTTCGCCGACCACCAGCGCCTTGAGCGTGCAACTGATACGGATGATCTCGCGCAACACCGTTGAATCCAGTGCTAGAACTCGTGCTAGGTCACTCTCCAGCAACGCGAAGAGATCGGGCGAAAGGATCACGCCATACTTGATGACCTCTGCGAGCCCTGCAATGAACTCTCGGCGCGGCAACGAGTGAAGGGTTTCCGTGTCGATCAGAACCAATCGCGGTTGGTAGAATGCGCCAACGAGGTTCTTGCCCTGCGGATGGTTCACGCCCGTCTTGCCTCCCACGCTCGAGTCGACCTGCGCCAGCAATGTCGTCGGCATTTGGACGTATGGCACTCCGCGCAAGAAGGTCGCGGCGGCAAAGCCGGTCAGATCGCCGATCACCCCACCACCGAGAGCCACAATCGCCGAGTTGCGATCCAGTCGCGCTTCCAGCAACCGATCATACAAAAAGGTGAGCCAGGCGAAGTTCTTATGCTCTTCGCCGGCAGGGATCTCGATGATGGTGGCGGTAAAGCCGGCTGCAGTCAGACCCGCCATGACTGTGTCCGCGTACAACTGGCGAACAATCGGATTGGTGACAATCGCTACTGTGCGGCTAACCTGCATCGCGCGCAGGCGCTCGCCCAGGCTGGCCAACAGCTCGGCGCCGATGACGATCGGGTACGATCGTTGATGGAGGTCGACAGTGACGGTTGTGCTCGTCACGTATACGCCCGCCTCACTCGGTTGGTTGCCCGTCGCGATCACGCTCACTCCGTCCCGACAAGTCCATCGCGCTGACGGTATCTTCAATCCGCCACTGTCGGGCCACTGTTTCCGCCGAGTCCAGGAATCCCATTCGAATTCCGCTGGCCATTCCAAGACCCGATCTCACTGTACGCCCGCCTCACCGCGGTGCTGCCACAGGTCCTCGCTGGACGGCAGCCCCGGATGAGCGCCACCCAACACACGGGGGGTCAGGAAGACCAGCAAATCTTCGCGGCGATCGGTCTTTGTGGTGTTGCGGAACAGCCAGCCGAGTCCAGGAATATCGCCCAGGAACGGCATGGAGCGACCCGCATCGTTGCGCTGATCGCGGTAGATGCCACCGAGAACAACCGTCTGGCCGTCCTTGATGAGTACGTGCGAGTTCGCCTCACGGCTGATTTCCGTCGGAATCTGGTCCACGGTACGCGTGAAGTCGGCCTGACTCGATTTGGCGAACATGTCGAGCAGGATGTAGCCGTCGGACGACACCTGGGGTGTCACCACCAAGGTGATGCCGGTTTCGATCTTTTCCGTCGCGGTGCTTTGCCCGCCGGCCGCACCCCCAGCGCCAGTATTGATCACCGTACCGGTGCCCGGCAATTTGACCCGGATGATGGTGAGGCTTTTGATGGTCGCTGGTACGTTATTTAGCGTCACCACACGGGGCCGCGAAACAATCTTCGCCTTCCCAAGATCTTCGAGCGCGGTGATGCGCGCATCGATCGCGTAGGCCCCGTTGAGGGAACCAAGCAGCAACCCGAGCGATCCGGCCGATCCTGGTCCAAAGTTTCCGCCGGCCGGGAAATCGGCCACGAGTGGAATTCCCAATGCTCCGCCACCGGGCCCGCCTCCGCCAGCCACGATGGTACCTGGGAAATTGGCACCCGTGGTGGTTCCAGTCTGCGGCCCAATCGAGGCCTTGTATCCCCATTGCACGCCGAGTGAGCGGGCGAAGTCCGAAGTCGCCTCGACGATGCTGGACTCGATGAGAATTTGCGGCGTCTGTATGTCCAGTTGGCGCACCAGCTCGCGCGCGTTATCGATACCGCGCTGCACATCGCGAATGATCAGGGTGTTGGTGAATTCGTCGACCACCACACTACCACGGTTGGTGAGAATGCCGGTGCCGGATTCGACCGAGCGCGCGCTTCCAGAGCGGTTGGTGCCGCCGACGATCTCCCCCAACTTTACGGCCTTGGCGTAGTTGACATGAATGTACTCGACGCGCAGCGGTTCCACCGCGCGCAGCGCCTCCTGCGCCCTGCGCAGATCTTCGCGGTCGGTGCGCAACCGATTCACGGTGGAAATCCGCATCACGTTGCCTTCTTGCACGCTCTCGAGCGACAGCACGCTCAACACAATGTCGAGCGCCTGGTCCCACGGCACATCGAAAAGCCGCAAGGTCACCTTGCCTCGCACATCTTCAGTAGCCACGATGTTCAGCTTGCTGACTTCCGCGAGCAGCCGGAGCACGTTGTGGACATCGGCGTCC
>JBGOUW010000198.1:0-8412 GCA_041477755.1 Binatia bacterium | reverse complement strand
GGTGACTCATGCAGTGGTCGGCACGCACGAGTTTCCGACGTTGCCGTTGCGGCTTCCGTCGGATCGCGCAGCGTGGTACCACCGCCCGTCGCCGACACTGGGCGAACACAGCGAGGAGATTCTCCGTGAGTTGCTCGGCCTCGGCGAGGTCGAACTCGCAGCGTTGCGCGCCGATGGCATCATCGGCAATCGACCGGTGGGATTGTAGGAATCGAAGGAGACAACAATGAACTATCGTCGATTGGGGAAGGCCGGGATCAAGGTGAGCGAGCTGTCGCTCGGGGCGTGGGTCACCTACGGCGGACAAGTCGGCGAAGACGGCGCGCGCGAGTGTATGACCGCCGCCTACGAAGCGGGCGTGAACTTTTTCGACAACGCCGAAGCGTACGCGCGCGGCAACGCCGAGGTGGTGATGGGGAACGTCATCAAGAAGCTCGGGTGGCGGCGCGAGAAGCTGGTGATTTCGACCAAACTCTTCTGGGGCGGCAATGGGCCGAACGATAGCGGCTTGTCGCACAAGCACCTCATCGAAGGCACGAACAAGGCGCTCAAGCGGCTGCAGACGGACTACATCGATCTGCTCTTCTGCCATCGGCCCGATCCCGATACGCCGATCGAGGAGACCGTGCGCGCGATGGACGTGCTGATCAAACAGGGCAAGGTGTTCTACTGGGGCACGTCGGAGTGGAGCGCGGCGGACATCGTGCGCGCCGACACGATTGCGCGGCAGTACGGGTTGACGCCGCCGAGCATGGAGCAGCCGCAGTACCACATGTTCCATCGTCGGCGAGTGGAGAAGGAGTATGCGCCGCTGTTCAAAGAGCTGGGGTACGGCACGACCATCTGGAGCCCGCTGGCGTCGGGGCTACTCACCGGCAAGTACAACGATGGTGTTCCCACCGACAGCCGCGCGGCACTGCAAGGCTACGAGTGGCTCAAGGAGACCGTGATCACTCCGGAGCGCGTCGCGAAGGTGAAGCAGTTGCGGCCGGTCGCCGGTGATCTCGGCTGCTCGCAGGCGCAGTTGGCCTTGGCGTGGTGTCTGAAGAATCCGAACGTCAGTACGGTGATCACTGGCGCGAGCCGCGCACCACAGGTGCACGAGAACATGAAGGCGCTCGAGGTTGTACCGAAGCTGACGGCGGAGGTGATGGGGCGAATCGAGGCGGTGCTCGGCGATCAACCCCGAGACGAATGAATCCTAAATCTCACCCGGCTTGCGCCCGAAGGCCGGGCGTTTCGGTTTCGGTGGCGCTGCAATGGTTTTATCGGGATACGGACAGAGGTCGGCGATTACACACCCTGGGCAGTTCGGCTTGCGCGCGAGGCACACCCGCCGCCCGTGTGCTTGAATCAGATGACAGAATTTCACCTGTTCCTTGGAGGGGACCAGCGCGGTGAGGTCTCCCTCGATCTTGTCCGGGTCGCTCTGTCTGGTGAAGCCAAGCCGCTGCGACAAACGCGACACATGCGTATCGACGCCGATGCCGGGAACTCCGAAGGCGTTGCCCAACAAGATGTTGGCGGTCTTGCGGCCGACACCGCGCAGCGTCAGGAGATCTTCAAGCCGCGTCGGAATTTGCCCGTCGAAGCGCTCAATGAGTTGTTGGCAGCAGGTACGAACCGCCATCGCCTTGTTGCGATAGAAGCCGGTGGACCGGATGGCTCGCTCCAATCCCTTCTGCGACACCTGCGCGTAGTCAGCGACGGTTCGATACTTCTTGAAGAGGAACGACCCGGTGACTTCGTTGACCTTGGCGTCGGTGCATTGCGCCGCCAGGATGAGGGCGACGAGCAGTTCGAGCGGCGAGGAAAAGTCCAGGGCGATCTTGGCGTCTGGGTACGCCTGCTTGAGCCGCTTGATGATGATAGCCAGCCGGCGTGATTGCGACACTGTCGGCGCTCTGGGCATAGATGGGCGCATACCACGCACCGGCCAGTCTTTCCTATGATATTGCGCAGGGTCCTGGCCTTGACAGATCGGGGAGGAATCTATATTAGACCTCCTAGGTCTGGATTCGCGGTTCGCGTTGAGGCAACTCGATAATCGATGAGCCGCTAATAGATGTAGGGTGCAGAAACGAAGCGATGATCGAGCGAAAAGGTCCGGATTTTGGAAGGAGATTGCGATGAGTCGCTTGGTTTACATGGACAATCACGCCACCACCCAGATGGATCCGCGGGTACTGGAGGCGATGCTGCCTTATTTCACCGAAAAGTTCGGCAACGCGGCGAGTCGCAATCACGCGTTTGGTTGGGAGGCGGAGGCGGGCGTCGACCACGCGCGCGACCAGATTGCCAAACTCATCAATGCGAAGTCGAAGGAGATCATCTTTACCAGCGGCGCCACCGAATCCGACAACCTCGCCATCAAGGGTGTGGTCGACTTTTACAAAGAGAAGGGTACCCACGTCATCACGGCGGTAACCGAACACAAGGCCGTACTCGATACGTGTAAGACGCTGGAGCGGACGGGCAAGGCGCAGATCACGTACCTGCCAGTCGATCAGTACGGAATGGTCGATCCTGAGGCCGTGCGCAAGGCGATCACCGACAAGACCATCCTCATCTCGATCATGTTCGCCAACAACGAAATTGGTACGATCAATCCGATCAAGGAGATCGGCAAGCTCGCCAAGGAGAAGGGCATCCTGTTTCACTCGGATGCTGTGCAAGCGATCGGCAAGGTGCCGGTTGACGTGGATGCGATGGGCATCGATCTCATGTCACTGACGGGCCACAAGTTGTACGGGCCCAAGGGTTGCGGCGCACTCTACGTCCGTTCGAAGGGACCACGGGTGCGGCTGACGCCGATGATGGATGGTGGCGGACACGAGCGCGGTATGCGATCTGGGACGCTGAACGTCCCCAGCATCGTCGGATTCGGCAAGGCCTGTGAACTCGCCGGTGCCGAGATGGAAGTCGAGCAAGGCCGTATGTTGCACCTTCGCAGGCGGTTGCACGAAGGTATCTTCTCGCAGCTCGACGAAGTCTACCTCAACGGCCATCCTACGCAGCGGCTGGCGGGTAACCTCAACGTCAGCTTTGCGTTCGTCGAGGGCGAGTCGTTACTGATGGGTTTGAAAGATATCGCCGTGTCATCGGGATCGGCGTGTACCTCAGCGACGCTTGAACCGTCGTACGTGCTCAAGGCCCTGGGTGTGGGAGAGGATCTCGCGCACACGTCGATCCGTTTCGGTCTCGGTCGCTTTAACACCGAGGAAGATGTCGACTACGTTCTTGAGCGCGTCGTGCACGAAGTGCGGCGGCTGCGCGACATGTCGCCGCTCTACGAGATGGCCAAAGACGGGGTCGATCTGAAATCGTACCAATGGCAGCGAGAGTAGCTCGCCGAATCCGAGGAGGATGCTCATGGCATACAGCGACAAAGTTATCGATCATTACGAGAACCCTCGCAACGTCGGCTCCTTTGACAAGGACGAGGAGAACGTCGGCACGGGTATCGTCGGCGCACCTGAGTGCGGTGACGTGATGAAGCTGCAGCTCAAGATCAGCCCTGCGGGCGTGATCGAAGATGCCCGCTTCAAGACGTTCGGCTGCGGCAGTGCCATCGCCAGCTCGAGCTACGTCACCGAGTTGGTGAAGGGGAAGACCACCGACGAGGCGTTGCAGATCAAAAACAGCCACATCGTCGAAGAGCTGAGCCTGCCGCCGGTCAAGATTCACTGCTCGGTACTGGCCGAGGACGCGATCAAGGCCGCCGTCCGCGATTGGCAAAAGCGCAAGGGCGAGACATCGATAGAGCCCGCACGCGCCGCCGCTGGCAAGTAACTTCAGGAGGACGAGCGTGGCCATCGCGCTGAGCGAGAATGCGGTGAAGAAAATCCAGGCGCTGTTGGCGCAACAGCAGAAGCTCGACCACGGATTGCGTCTCAAAGTGGTGGGTGGCGGCTGCTCCGGCTTGCAGTACAAGATGGATGTCGACACCGAACGGCCCGGCGACAAGACCTTCGAGCGCGACGGCGCGAAGGTGTTGGTCGACCGCAAGAGCTTCCTCTACCTCAATGGCACCGAGCTCGACTACGCCGATGGGCTGATGAACGCCGGCTTTAGTCTGCACAACCCCAACGTGAAACGTTCCTGCGGCTGTGGCTCATCGTTCACAGTATAGGGCGCGAATCGATGACCTCGCATCCTTCCGCCCCAGCCGCGCGCGAGGGCGCGGAGCAGGCCCGTTGTTGGCAGTGTGGCAAAGCCCACGCCCTGAGTCTGTTCTGCCCGTCGTGTGACGCCATCCAACCGCTGCCGGCGCACGCGGACTACTTCCAGATCCTCGGGATCGAGCCCCGGCTCGTCGTCGATCGCGCCGCCCTTGAGCGCCGCTACTTCGACCTCAGTCGCCGGCTGCACCCCGACAAGTTTCAGACTGGCCCCGCGCCGGCACGCATCGCCAGCTTGGGCAATACCGCGTCGTTGAACCGCGCCTACCGAACGCTCCGCGATCCCATCGAGCGAGGACTCTATTGGCTCAGCCTGCAGGGCGAAACCCTGGGCAGCAACAATAACCGTGTGCCCGCCGAGCTCGCGGCGCTGGTGTTTGCGGTGCAAGAACAGCTCGAAGCCCTGCGCGAGGACGCACACAACGCGGCACTACGCGATGAAGTCCGCGCGCGGCGCATCGATCTCGGGCAACGCGCCGAGGTGGTGCGAGCCCATTTGGACGACAACTTCTCCCGCTGGGATGCGGCCAGCGCGGACGCGGCCAGTCTGACGCAAGAACTGAAATCCATCCTGTCCACGCTGAAGTATCTGCGCACCCTGACCCGCGACGTGGACAAGGAGTTGGAGCAGTGATGGACCGGATCTTCGGGATCGACCTCGGCACCACCAACAGCCTGATCGCGTACCTCGATGGTGATACGCCGCGCGTCATCCGCGATTCGCTGACCGGTTCCGCGCTCGTTCCGTCGGTCGTGGCATTTCCCGAGCCCGGCGAGGTCGTGGTCGGTTGGGCGGCGCGCGAGCTGGCCGCACGCGTCCCGCGCCTCACGATTGCGTCGGTTAAGCGGTTCATGGGGCTCGGCCTCAACCACGTCACCGACGAAGATCGGCGCTACTACACTTTCGCCGAAGCCGATGGCGCGGATATCGTCCGTTTTCAGATACATGATCGCAGGTATACGCCACCGGAGATCTCCGCGTTCATTCTGACTGAGCTCAAGCGGCGCGCCGAAGCAGCGCTCGGTGAATCCGTCACCCGCGTCGTGATCACCGTCCCGGCGTACTTCAACGACAGTCAACGGCAGGCTACAAAGGACGCCGGGCGCTTGGCCGGTCTCGAGGTGCTGCGGCTGGTCAACGAGCCGACCGCCGCATCGTTGGCGTACGGGCTCGATCAGCGCCATCAGGGGACCATCGCCGTCTATGACTTCGGCGGCGGCACGTTCGACATTTCGATTCTCAAGCTGCACGAAGGAATCTTTCAGGTGCTGGCAACCAACGGCGACACGCGACTCGGTGGCGACGACTTGGACCGCCGCCTCGCATCGCTGCTGATCGAGCTGGTTGCGCCCAATCTGCGCGAACATCCCGATGTTGTGAGCAGCGCGACGCGCGCGGCTGAGGCCGCCAAGATCGCCTTGACCGAGGCAGCGGAGACCACACTTCGGTTGTCGGTGCCGGCGCTTCGACTCGATGTGGCGCGCCGGCTCACCCGCGGCGAATTTGAGGCGCTGGTTGCAGACATTGTCGGGCGCACTATCGTGCCCTGCCAACAAGCCTTGAAGGATGCCGGGCTCAGTCGGGATGCGATCGACGAGGTTGTGCTCGTCGGCGGGTCCACGCGAATTCCGCTGGTGCGCCGCCAGGTCGAAGAGTTCTTCGGACGCCGTCCCCACACCGAACTGAATCCAGACGAAGTGGTTGCGCTCGGGGCCGCGGTGCAAGCCGGCGTGTTGTCCGGCCGTCGCAGCGACATGCTACTGCTCGACGTAGTGCCGCTGTCGCTCGGCATCGAGACGATGGGTGGAGTGATGGAGCGCATCATCGAGCGCAACACCACGATCCCGGTCATCGCCCGGCAGCAGTTCACCACCTACGTCGACAATCAGACCGCGGTCGATTTCCACGTGCTGCAAGGCGAGCGCGAACTGGTTCGCGACAATCGCAGCCTCGCGCGGTTCAAGTTGCACGACATCGAGCCACTCCCGGCTGGCGTGCCGCGCCTCGAAGTCACGTTCATGATCGACGCCAACGGCATTCTCAACGCCACCGCCCGCGATGAGCGGACCGGGCGCGAGCAATCGATCGATGTGAAACCGTCGTACGGCTTGACCGACGAGGCCATCGAACGGATGTTGGAGGAATCGATCGATTACGCCGAGGAGGACGTCACCGCTCGTTTGCTCATCGAAGCCCGCAACGACGGCACAGCCCTCGTGCGCGCCGCGCGCAAGCAGATCCCCCACGCCCTGGCCGCGGAATGCCCGGCCATCGACGCCGCGGTCGTCAAGCTCGAGACGGCGCTGCAGGGTACGGATTACAACTACATCCGCGATGTGACCGAGGAGCTCAACCAAGTTACGACCCCGCTGGCAGAGCGCTTGATGGACGCCTCGATCAAGGCAGCGCTCGAACACAAGCGGGTTGAGGAGGTCGCGTGATGGGTCTGAAGTGGACCGATACTGAAGACATCGCCATCGCGCTGCTGGAACGCCACGGCGACGTCAACCCCATCGAGGTCCGCTTCACCGACCTCCATCGCTGGGTCACCGAACTCGAGGTCTTCGAGGATGATCCGAAGGCGTCAAACGAAGCGAAGCTGGAGGCCATCCAGATGGCGTGGCTCGAAGAGTATGGGGACGCCAATGGCTAGGCGGCGGTGTCCGCGGAGGGTAGTCGCGTGTCAATGATGCAGGTCAGCCGCAAGGTCGATTACGCGCTGCGGGCGGTGATCTATCTGTCGACGCGTCGCGCTGGGGAGCCGGCCTCGGTGAAAGAGATCGCCACTCGCCGGCGTGTCCCGCAGAAATTTCTCGAGAAGATCATCAAGGATCTGATTCGACACGACTTGGTGCACTCGTACCGCGGCGCCCACGGAGGCTATACGCTTGCCCGGCCCGCTGAACAAATCTCGTTCCGCGACGTCATTGAAGCCGTGGAGGGACCTATTTCATTGAACGTTTGTGTGAGCGAGAAGCGTGACTGCTCGGTGCTGGCAAGCTGTAATATGCAGCGGGTGTGGCAGGAGGGGCAGCGGAGGATGCTGGAGTTCTTTTCCGACACGACTTTGGCGGATCTGACTCCCGCAGACAGCTTGAATATGAAGCAGGAGGCCGCCGTCTAACGGCCGAAGGAGCGATCATGCGAGAGACCATTGTAGGCGAACGTGATTCGCGGCTGTTCCAACCGGACGTGCTGCTGCCGACGCAATATTTTGCCACCTTGCGTCGCAAGCAGATCCAGGAGCCGGAGAAGCGCCTGGTCGTCGCAATCTTGGAAGACGCGGTGGACTGCTACCGCAAGCACCTGTTCGCGCGTGACCACAAGGCGCGGCAGCTGTTCGAGGATGCCGAGAGCTGGATTCTCGCGGAAGATCGCGAGTGGCCGTTCTCCTTCGAGAACATTTGCGAGTTGCTGGATCTCAATCCGGAATACCTGCGGCGCGGCTTGCTCACATGGAAAGAGCAGCAGCTCGCTGAGCGATCGCGGGGCAAGATAGTTCATCTGCAATCGTACGCCACTTCAGAGTCCGATCGAGCCCGTGTGGCGTAGGGCGACCACGAACTAGCGCACCCCGTGACCCTGGCCCGCGAGACGGTTTCCCCCCTCCTCCGTCTCGCGGGCTTTCCCCCTGCCTTCCCCCATCTCGTTCTAGCTGGTAAGAACCCGCGCGCGCCGTCACGGCACGAGCGATCGTGGTAGAGAACTCCGATGCCTCTGACGCAGCAAATTGATTGTCCCGAGTGCGGCGAACGTCTGGTCCGCAAGCCCGGCGGGCACTGCCCGCACTGTGGCGCCGACGTGCGCGAGCACGTCGGCGAGGAGCGCAAACGCGAGACTCGTATCGACCAGGTGGTCGCGGTCATTAGCACGTTCTTGGTCATCGGCCTGGCACTCTTTGTCGGTGGCTGCAATGTCGTCGAAGGCGTGCTCGTCTACGCCGCCGCCGGCGCGCTGGTGTGGTTCTTGGCGAAGCGGACCTTTTGGTAACCCAGCGCGCGAACACCCGGCTGGGATCGCGGAACGACTTGAAACGGATCGCGTTGCCGCCCATGTCGCTGATGTACCGGCTGGCCTTCGTCACTCGCGCAAGTACGGTTGCCCAAGTGCGGCCGGGGCGCGGGTGTGTCCGGCCGAGATCGCGAGCGCGAGCAGCGTCGCGACGTAGGGAAGCATGAGAAAGAATTGATAGGGAATAGGCGAGGCCAGCGCTTGAAAGTGGAACTGCAG
>JBGOUW010000091.1:0-12356 GCA_041477755.1 Binatia bacterium | reverse complement strand
GTGTCGCGCATGCGCGAACTGGTCCTTGCACTGCAAGCGATCTGGCGCTGTTGGAACGAAGAGGCCAAGCTCGACTTCCGCGGCGAGTTCTACCGCCACACGTTGATGACGCCGTTCTTCAATCCCGGTCCGAGCCCGTTCGGCGCGCCACGCATTTTTCTCGCCGGCGTGGGTACGCCGATGACCGCCGCTGCCGGCGAGGTCGCCGACGGGCTGTTCGTGCATCCGTTCAACAGCCCGGAGTTCATCCGCGGCACGACACTGCCCGCGCTGCAGAAGGGTTTTCAGCGCAGTGGGAAGGCGCGCGCCCACTTCGAGATCGCCTGCCAGGCGCTGCTGATCACCGGCTTCACGGAGGAGGAGTTTCGCCAAGCAGAAGTGAGTACGAAGATGCAGTTGGCGTTCTACGGCTCGACGCCGGCGTATCGCGTCGTGCTCGAAACCCACGGCTGGGGTGAGTTGCAAGACGAGCTGAACCGGCTCTCGAAGCAAGGACGTTGGATGGAGATGGGCGAGCTAATCGACGACCGCATGCTCGACGCCTTCACCGTGCGTTGCGAGCCGAAGGATGTCGCGGCGCGGCTGCATGCGCGCTACGGCGGATTGGTAGATCGGCTCAGCGTGATCTGCCACGCGCGTCCGCACCGTACGAATCCAGAGCTTTGGAAAGAAGTCGTCGCGGCCTGCAAACTGACGACTCGATCTTGATCGGATAGAGGCTCACCGCAGAGACGCCGAGACGCAGAGCCCAAGGTCGGATTCGCATCCGTGTATCCTCGTCCTCTGCGCCTCGGCGTCTCTGCGGTGAAATTCCTTCCTGCGGACGCGCCTTCCGTCTACCAAACACGCGGTAGCAATCGCCAACGAACGCGCTGCGTGTATTCGCGATAGCCGGCGAGTTCGGCGGCGAGCACGCGATCTTCCATCGCGGTACGAACCACGAGCAGGGCGACGCCACACGATGCCGGAACCAAACCCCACAGCGAACCCAGCGCGATTGGCAGAGCGAGGTGGCCGACTATAGGTCCGGCGTAACCCGGATGACGGATGAACGCGTACGGCCCGGTATCGATCACGTGATGACTGCGTTCGCGCTGAATTCTTACGAAGGCCGAAAAGAATCGATTCGCGTGCATCGCCCACAGCGCGAAGCTGTACCCGAGGAAGAACACCACCAACGCGATGCATTGGACTCGCGCCGGGATTCGCGGCGACCATGCGAATCGCGCATCGAGTCCGCACACGGTGAGCGTCACCGGATACAGAAAGACGAAAAACCCGCTGGAGAGTACGAGGTCGGCGCGCCGTATGTCCGGCGGTAGCCGGCTGCGCTCTGAGATGAGATCCGGACTCAAGACGAAAAACGAAACCACGGCGAAGCTGACGTAGAGCGTGAGGAAGGCCCACGCCATCGGCCAATCGAAACGCCCCGCCGGGACGAAGAGCGCCGCCGCCATCAACAGGATAAAGACGACCGTTTCGAACGCCGCTCTCACCATATCGCGCTAAGCTCCACCCTTCTCTCAATCGGGACTATCGATTTTCTCCGAGACAGCCCTTCGAGACGCCGCCAGAAGAGTGCGGCTCCACAGGGCCAACGGACCAGCCTCGTCATTCTGAATCCAATGATTCCTACAAAACCGTTCAAACAGAGGCTCTCGAAGTGCGCATCTCTAATTCATCGACGCTCTCATCGGGAGCGGGAGTCTGGTTGCTAGCACCCCCGCTTCAACCGAACCAGCGGATTGGGCTCGCTACGGTTTTCAGCTACACGACGCCGATGGCGGAACGCGATCTCGCACTGACCCTCGCCGGTGGCGGCAACCGCGCCTTCTATCAGGCCGGGTTGCTGAACCGCTGGGCGGACCGACTGCTGCCGCGCGTGCGCGTTATCGCCAGCTGCAGCGCGGGGGCGTGCGTCGCTACCGTGTTTCTTGCGGGCCGCTCCGACGCCACCAACGAATTCTGGAAACAACGCCGCGCCGGCGTCACCCGCAATCTCGATCTTCGCAAACTCCTCGTCGGCCAGCGACCCGCACCGCACGGCGAGGTCTATCGCGACACGATGGTGTTCGCGATGCGCGACGGCGGCTTGGAGCGCCTGCGCCAACAGCCGTTCCCGATTCTTGTGCTGACTACTGGCTGGCCCAACTGGCTGCCCACAACCCCCGCCATGCTGGTCGGACTTGCCGCCTACAATTTGGAAAAGCGGCTCTACCCGGCGCGGGTTCATCCGCTGTTCGGGCGCCGACTCGGGTTCATTCCGGTCGCGTTCGACGCTCGCGACTGCGAAACGCCGGAACAACTCGCCGACCTCATCCTCGCGTCGTCGGCCAGTCCACCGTTCACGCCGGTGGGGCAGTACGGTGGACAGCGTCTGCTCGACGGTGGACTCGTCGACAACGCACCGGCGTTTCTCGCCGAGCAAATGGCGGGCGTACGGCGACACCTGATCATGCTGACGCGCCCGTATCCCGACGGCGTTCTCGGTCGCCACGGCAACCGGCTCTACGTCGGCCCCACGCGCCCGACCCCGATCTCGCGCTGGGACTACACGCGCCCCGATCTGCTCGACGCAACCATCGCCATGGGCGAACGCGAAAGCGAGATCCACCTCGCCCGACTCAATGCGTTGCTCGCCGAAGAGACGGTCGAAGAAGGAGGCGGGCGGGACGCCCGCCCTACCGAGGATTTTGAGAACCAAGAGCATCCGGGTAGCGCAAGCGTCCCGCCTGCGTCTTCATGAAGCGATCTGCTCATGCCGCTGGCTGCCTCGGATCGTCGTGATCGGCCGTCGAATCGGTTTGATTTGGATCGGTGCTCAGAAGCATACTGGCGCTTCGGCCGAGGATTGGCGTTGGCCGAGGATTGGCGTTGATGACTCTCTATGATGCGAAGCGTGAGTTGCTTGAAGATTTGGGGGCGGTAGCCGAACCCGAGTCGGGGCACGCCCAACAATCAGTCGTGCCGCTGGCGCTGGCCGCGTTGGGTGTAGTTTACGGCGACATCGGCACCTCACCGCTATACGCGTTGCGAGAATGCTTCGTCGGCGAGCGCGGCCTGGCCATCACCGCCCCCAATGTCCTCGGCGTGCTGTCGTTGGTGTTCTGGTCGCTCACCATGGTGGTGTCGATAAAATACTTGGTCTTCCTGATGCGCGCCGACAACGATGGCGAAGGCGGCATACTCGCCCTGCTAGCGCTGCTGGGACCACGGGCATCCAGCCGCGCCTCACGGCGCAACGGTCTGCTCCTGGTGGGCTTGTTTGGGGCGGCACTGCTCTACGGCGACGGCGTGATCACGCCCGCAATCTCCGTACTCTCGGCGGTCGAAGGGTTGCGGGTTGCCACCGATGCGTTCGAGCCGTTCATTCTGCCGATTTCCGTCACACTCCTGGTCGGCCTCTTCCTCGTGCAGCGCCGCGGAACGGCTGGGATTGGCGCGGTGTTCGGTCCACTCATGCTGCTGTGGTTTGGCACTATCGGTGGGCTTGGGCTCCACGCGATACTCACCCAGCATCCGCAACAGGCTTCGGTGCTGTCAGCGGTCAACCCGCTCCATGCGGTGCGATTCTTCGTCGCGAACGGGATTGCGGGACTCCTCACACTCGGCGCCGTCGTCTTGTGTGTAACCGGGAGCGAGGCCTTGTATGCCGACATGGGGCATTTCGGCCCGCGGCCGATTCGTCTCGCCTGGTACGTCGTGGCGTTCCCTTCGTTGCTGTTGAACTACTTCGGGCAGGGGGCGCTGCTCCTGGCCGAGGGTGCAAAGGTCACCAATCCATTTTATCAATTGACGCCGTCCTGGGGACTGTATCCGCTCGTGGTGCTCTCCACGATCGCGACCATCATCGCATCGCAAGCGCTGATCTCCGGTGCGTTCTCACTCACACAGCAAGCCGTGCAGCTCGGCTACGCGCCGCGCTTCAACATCGTCCACACCTCCGGAACTGCTGTCGGCCAGATCTACATGCCCGAGATCAATTGGGCCCTGATGGTGACGTGCGTCATCCTCGTGCTCGGTTTCAAAACCTCCGGCAATCTGGCGGGAGCCTACGGGATTGCTGTCACCGGAACGATGACAGTCACCACCATTCTGTTCTACGTGCTGACGCGCGAACGCTGGCACTGGTCGGCGACACGGGCCGGCGCGCTTGCTGGCGCCTTTCTGC
The DNA here is from genome assembly GCA_041477755.1 of Binatia bacterium. Taxonomy (GTDB): domain Bacteria; phylum Desulfobacterota; class Binatia; order HRBIN30; family JACQVA1; genus JACOST01. The sequence continues at coordinate 8,185 of JBGOUW010000091.1, read as the reverse complement.
TCTTCGACCTGTCGTTCTTCTCTGCCAACTTACCCAAAGTCCTGGAGGGCGGCTGGTTCCCGCTGGTTGTCGGACTAGCGATCTTCGTCGTCTTGACGACCTGGAAGCGTGGTCGCGGTGAGTTGGCCCGCCTGCTGGCCGAGGGCAGCCTGCCGATCGATCTATTTCTACAAGATGTGCAAGCGCAGCAGCCGTATCGCGTCGATGGAACCGCGATCGTCATGACGTCGACCCCTGAAGGCGTGCCGCCCGTGCTCCTGCATCACCTCAAGCACAATCGGACACTGCACAAGCGCGTGGTGCTGCTGTCGATCACATCGGAGAAACGCCCCGAAGTCGCCGACCGAGAACGCCTCGAAATCTCCGACCTCGGCCAGGGGTTTTACCGAGTGGTTGCGCACTTCGGCTTCATCGAAACGCCGCGCATCGCTCACATCCTCGCGCTGTGCAAGGCGCACGGGATGCCCTTCGACATCATGTTGACGACCTTCGTGCTCGGACGCGAGACGCTCTTGCCATCGGGTCGTTCGCCCATGGCGCGCTGGCGCAAGCGGTTGTACGGATTTCTGGCGCGCAACGCGCCGTCGGCTACGGAGTACTTCGAAATCCCGCCCAACCGCGTCATCGAACTCGGCGTTCAGATCGAACTGTAGTCAATCGCGGTACGCCTCGGGCTAGGCATGTCTGACAGCGCTCTGCACGGCGTGCGCGTGCTCGATCTCGCCGACGAGAGCGGGGCGTACTGCGGGAAGTTGCTCGCCGACATGGGCGCCGATGTGGTCAAGATCGAGCCGCCGGGGGGTGATGCGGCGCGTTCGATCGGTCCGTTCTTCGCGGGCGGTGAGTTGTACCCGAACCGCTCGTTGTTCTTCTGGCACTACAACACCAACAAACGCAGCGTCGTACTCGATCTCGCGCAGCCGAACGGGCGCGAGCAGTTGCAGCGACTGTCAGCGACCGCCGACCTCATCATCGAGACCTTCGCGCCCGGCCATCTCGACGCGCTCGGCCTCGGCTATGCTGATCTCGCGCAGCGCCACCCCGGTCTGATCGTGGTCTCGCTCACGCCATTTGGACAAGACGGCCCATACCGTGACTGGAAGTCCTCCGATACCGTCGCCCAAGCGCTGGGAGGCATGCTGTTCGTCAACGGGCATCGCGACGAACCGCCGCTGCGCTCACTCGGGTTGCAGGCATACCACAGCGCCTCGACCTACGCGGCGATTGGCGCGCTGCTCGCCCTGTTCGCGCGCGCGCGCACCGGACGTGGACAACACGTCGATATCAGCATTCAGGAGTGCGTCGCGGCCACCGTCGAGCACGTCAGCGGCTACTTTCATCAGACCGCTCAGGTCGAAGTGCGGCGCGGCACGCTGCACTGGAGTCGCTGCTTCCGCGTCGGCAAGTGCCGCGACGGCTACGTGATGCACTGCAGCCTCGGCGATTGGACGTCGCTGGTCGAGTGGGTGAAGGGCGACGGCAAAGCCCAGGAACTCGGCAACCCCGAGTGGGAAGACTACAAGTATCGCCGCGAGCACAGCGTGCGGCTGTTCGATGTGCTCGACGAGTGGGCGAAGGACTATTCCGTCGCCGATTTGGTCGACGGCGCGCAGCTGCGGCGCATTCCGTACGCCGCGGTGCTGCCGCCGGAGACGCTGCCGGACAATCCCCAACTCGTCGAGCGCGGTTTTTTCGTTCCGGTCGCGCATCCCGAGCTGAATCGCAGCATCACGTATCCCGGCGCGCCGTTTCAGTTCAGCGATAGTCCGTGGACAATCCGGCGGCGTCCGCCGCTGCTCGGTGAGCACACGGATGAAATCCTCTCAGAGCTGATCGCTGATGGCATATCGCCGATCGCAGGGCATCAGGATCTGGCTGCGCACAGCGGCGCTCCGATCGGCGATACGCTATCAGCGATGAGCGACCAGCGCGCGCTCGCGGGCGTCCGAGTCATCGACTTCACTTGGGTGGTCGCCGGGCCGGTCGCGACACGCATTCTCGCCGATCACGGCGCCGAGGTGATCAAGATCGAACGGCGTGACTCGCTCGATTTTGGATCGCGACGCGGCGGGCTGACCGGCAATCTCAATCGCGGCAAGCAGAGTGTCGTGCTCAACATGAGCGATCCGCACGGCGTCGCCATCGCCAAGCAACTGGTTGCGGCGGCCGATGTCGTCATCGACAACTTCAGCGCGCGTGTGATGCGCAACTGGAGACTCGATTACGAGTCGCTGCGCACGCTCAAGCCAGACCTGATCGCCGTCAGTATGTCCGGCTTCGGCCACAGCGGGCCGCACAAGGACTACGTCAGCTACGGCCCCACCCTGCAGGCGCTCTCCGGCTACACGTTGCTGATGCGCCATCCGGACGGCGCGCCGGCGGGCTGGGGCTTCTCGTATTCCGACATGGCCGGCGGTTACAACGCGGCGCTCGCCGTATTGCTCGCGCTGTGGCACCGGCGGCAGACCGGCCGCGGCCAGTTCATCGATCTTTCACAATTCGAAAGCGTCACCGCGCTGCTCGGACCGCTGCTCCTCGACATTCTCGCCAACGGCACCACCATCGCGCCGTTCGGCAATCGCTCGCAAGAGCGACCGGGTGCGCCGCACGGCGTTTATCGCTGTCGTGATGAGGACGCTGCGGCGGGGCGGGTGGGGCGAGACGCAGCGCAGAATACGCCGAGCGAAGCGCCAACTGACAGGTGGTGCGCCATCACTGTTTTCAGTGACGGCGAGTGGGAACACTTTTGCCAAGCGATCGGGGCCCCCGCTTGGACCCGAGGGCCCCAGTTCGCCACGCTTGCCGACCGGCTCGCGCATCAAGACGAACTCGACCAACGAGTCACCGCGTGGACACGTGTGCGAACGGCGGAGGACGTGATGCAGACGCTGCAACGCGCCGGCGTCGCCGCGGGTGTGGTCGCCAACGCGCGCGACCTGTGCGAACGCGACCCGCAGCTGCAGGAGCGCGGCTACTGGGCGCGCGCGCGAACCCCCGAGGGCGAGTCGATGGAGTTCGACGGCGTGCCGGTGCGCTTGAGCGCCACACCTGGTCGGATCGCCGGCCCGGGTCCTCTGCTTGGCGAACACACCGACTCAGTGCTAAAGCGCGTCCTGAACCTTTCGCCCGCCGCGATCGCGACGCTGCGGGCCGATCGTGTGATCGCGTAACGAGAGGAGCGGCTCATGCGTGCTTTCAAGACCATCCTGTGCCCGATCGACTTCTCCGACCCGTCGTACGAGGCGCTGGAGTACGGCCTCGGTCTCGCCCAACCGGCGAACGGGCAGATCATCCTCGCTCATTTTCTGCACAATCCGTCGAGCGAGTTTTTTCACGAAGACGGCCACGTGATTTCGTGGGACAAGGCCAAGGCGCGCGCCCGTGCATTGCTGGAAGAGGCGCGGATCAAGCACTTGGGCGGTTACGCGAAAGCCGACATCGTGGTCGACACCGGAGACCCACACGAGCTGATCGTCAATCTCGCGCGCGATCGCAAGGCGGATCTGATCGTGATCGCCACGCACGGCCGGACCGAATTGGCGCACCTGCTCGTCGGCAGCGTGGCCGAGAAAGTCATTCGGCACGCGCCGTGTCCGGTGTTTGTGGTACGGCCCCACGACCACTGAGGCGAGCGTCGACTGCCTGGTAGTGCGCGCGGCACACCTGCGCGCCGAACAGAATGATCACCCAGGCAACGTAGATCCAGGCGAGCAAAATGGGCACTTGCCAGAGCGCGCCGTAGAGCCCGCCGGCTTGCACCAGCTTGATCACGAACGTCACGTAACCCCACTGCGCGAACTGCCACAGCGTCCCCGCGACCACGGCACCGACGAGCGTCGATGATCGGCGCACGTCGACGTTCGGTAGAAAGTGGTACAGCAGCGCGAAGCCGCTCCACAGCAGCACGTACGGCAGCAGGCGCAGGATCGTCAGCAGCGCATCGCCGAGGTACCACGAATCGACCGCGACATACGCCACGGAGCCGCGGCGCAGAAACGTCGTCGCCGCCAGCGCGGCCGCCAGCACCAGCGGCGACACCACCGCCACGGCGCTGTAGGCGCGCAGTTTCCGCCACAGCGACCGGCCACGCGCCCCGCCCCAGATCAAGTTGAGACACAGCTCCGCGTTGCCGAGGATCGCACCCGTCGCCAGCAGCGCGGCAATGGCGCTCAGCATGCCCACCGCGCGCACCTGCGCCTGGTCGATGTAACGCACGATCTGAATCGACACCTCCGGTGAGCCCGCCCCGATCGTCTGCATCACGAACGGCGTGAGGCCGCGGTGCAACCCGAGCCCCTTCACCACCGAGAACAACGCCAGCAGCAACGGCACCAGTCCGATCAACGTGTAATACGCCAGCGCGGCGGCCCACTGAATACATTGATCGCGCAGAAACCGCGTCGCGGCCACTGGCGCAATGACCACGAAGGCGAGCGCGCCGCCGCTCACCAGCACGCGGTCGAGCGCGCCGGCGAAACGGGCAAACAGCGTCGGGATATCGCTCGGTGGGCTCATCCAGCGGCAATCGGAGATGGTCAGGCGTGGGCGCGAGCCGCTGCGCTCGGTTTGGCGGGACGGCAGAGATCGAAGATGAACGTCTCGAGCAAGATCGCCGGGTCGCCGCGCGAGCTCTTGAACTTGATGTCGAGCTCGCTGAGTTCGATCAGCGCCTGCTGCAGGCGACGCGTCGGCACGCGCGCAGCGTCACCGAGATACTTGAAGACGCGAAACGGGTGCATCTTACCGAACGCCGCCTCGCCGAGTTCGCCCAACAACGGGAGCAGGCGGCTCTGAAAGGTCTGGTAGTTCACCCCGCCGCGCCACTGACCATTCAGGGGCCCCGCCAGGCAATCGCGCGCAGCGAGGAGGAAGCGCACCTCGCGCGCGATCATCGCCAGCAAGCGGAGCGGATGGTCGCCCTGCGCGAGCAGATCGCGCAACAGGGGCACTGCCACCGCCGCGTTGCCACCGGCCAGCGCGCCGGTGAAATCGAAGATCCACGACTCGGCCATGTCGCGAAACGCCGCGCGCACGTCGGCGGCGGTGATGGTTTTGGTGTCACCAACGTACAGACACAACTTCTCCATCTCCATCGTCAGCGCGGCCGGGTCGCCGCCGGCGCGCGCCACGATCAGCTCGAATGCGCCGGCCTCGATGCGCACACCGAATTCATCCGCAATGCGCTTGCACAGGTCGGCCACGCCCTCGCGGCTCAGCGCGCCGCTGCGCTCGCGCTCGACGCGCAGATCGACGATCGCACCGAGTGATTGCAACTTCTTGAACACGCGCTTGCGCGCGTCGGCCGCGGCGGCGGTCAGCAACAGCACCGTGCCCGACGGCAGGCCACGTTCGAGACACTGCAGCAGCAGCTCGCCGTCATCGTGGTACGTGCTGATCGCGAGGTCGTGCTCACGGCAGTAGGCCTGCAGTGCCGCCAACGCGCCCAACTGCGTCGAGTCCAGCTCCGTTCCAAAGCAATCCTTCGTCGCCGTCGCCGACAAGGAATCGAGTCGCTCGTCGTGGAACTGCTCCTGCGTCCACCCCGCCACAGCGAGCAGCGTGAGCAGCCGGCCGGCGGCTTCATCGCGCCGCTCTTCTTCCAGCGCCTCGATCAGCGCTGCGGTCAGGTCGGCCTTCTTCTCCGACGACAACAGCACGGTAGTCTCGCGCACCCAGACCACCTTGATCCCGGCGAACAAGCCGCGCATGCGCAGACTGTCGAGCGCGGTCGCAATCGGCGTCGTGCGCCCGTCGTAGATCTCGAGATTGAAGTCGCGATTCGCCGCGGGCACCAGCACGTCGATCAACCCGTGCGCCGCCGCGCCGGTGGCGACCGACTCGCCGAGGAGCAGATACACCGGGCGCGGCTGTTTCTGCGCCTCGGCGCAAAGCGCTTTGATGTCCGCTGGTGCGCCGCTGTCCGCCATGCGTGCACTCTAGCCGAGGTCGGCAGGAGCGGCAAAGCGTCACGCTGATCCGACTAGATGAGAACGCTCTCGTAGCCGCAGGCTTTAGCCTGCACTTCGGCCTGGAGAGGAGAAGAGCGCAGGCTGAAGCCTGGGGCTACATGCTGATTCAAAGAATTCGGGTCACGTGGTTGCTCTGTCGATGACCGCGTACAGATCACAGCCAATCGCGCCAGTGAATGGATACGACCGCCAGTCGCTCGCCAATCCCTTGCGCACCGGATTGTTCGCCACGTAGCGGATCTGCGCTGCCAAATCTTCATCCGCATGAATGATGTGGTCAAAGAAATCTTTCTGCCATCGCGCGGTAGCGTGCCGACTCAACCACAGGCCGGTCTGTTGTTTGAAGTCGACGATCGATCGCCAGATGCATCTCTCGCCCAACGTTGTAGCCGCAGACTTTAGCCTGCGCTCGCCTCTGCCGGTACTCGATCGCGCGCGCGTTTCCGGACGCGGGCTGAAGCCTGCGGCTACAAGTTCCTCTGTGCCCAGCGTCAACGCACGGGCTCTCCTGCTGCCAAACGAAACTTGGGAAGGCTTGTGTCTTCGCTCACATCCTCGAACACCACATCCACCGCCATCCCAATCCGAATCTGCTCGGCAGAGCAGTCGACGAGGTTGCTGACGATGTATGGCCCCTCGTCGAGTTGCACGACAACAACGTTGTACGGCGCCCGTGCTTGAAACACCGGCAACGTCGGCCCGTGAACGATGGTGAAACTGAACACGCTGCCGCGACCACTCGCGCGCATCCAGTCGGAGTCGACGCTGTTGCAGTGCGGGCACATCGGACGCGGTGGATGGCGCACCGCGCCGCACGCCGTGCAGCGCTGAATCCGCAGCTCGTGCTGCCGGCAGCCTTCCCAGAACCCCGCGTTGTCGAAGTTCGGCACTGGGATGGGAATCGTCGGTCGTTGGTCGTCGCTCATCGTCGTAGGAGAATCGCACCGGTTGGGTCGGTGTTGGAGCTGGTGACCAGCACCAACTCCGCGTCCGCCACCTGGCTCGTCGACATTCCGCGAATCTGCCGCACGCCTTCGAGGATGTGGTTGTAGCCGTGGATGAATGCTTCCGAGAGACTGCCCCCGTGCGTGTTGACCGGCAGCGACCCATTCGGCCACCCGATGTTGCCGGCGGCGACGAACGGGCCGCTCTCGCCGGGTTTGCAGAAGCCGTAGTCTTCCAGGCTCAGCAACACCGCGGGCGAGAAGTGGTCGTAGAACATCGCCGCGTCCACATCCGCCGGCGCGACGCCGGCCATTGCGTACAGCTGCTTGGCGACGGCGCGGCCACCGGTCTCTTCGCGCCAGTGCTGAAAATAGTCGGCCATCTGGATGTGGATCGGTCCCTCCGCCTGCGCGCCGGCAAGGATGTACGCTGGACACTGGCGCGCATCGCGCGCTCGTTCCGCCGAGGTCACGACCACGGCACAGGCGCCATCGGTTTCGAGGCAGCAATCGAGCAAGCGCAGCGGCTCGGCGATCCAGCGCGACGCCTGATGGTCGGCGAGCGTGATCGGCGTGCGCATCATCGCATTCGGATTTCGTGAGGCGTGCGCGCGTTGTGCCACCGCCACCAGCCCGAAATGCTCGGTGGTGGTGCCGTACTCATGCATGTGGCGGCGGTAGATCAGCGCCATCTCTTGCGCTGGCGTCACCAGCCCGAATGGGATGTGGTACTGATAGAAGTCGGTGAGCAACTGCGGCGTCTTCTCCCACGGCCGGCCGCCGCCAAACTTCCCCGGCCCCGTCACCGAACGCTTGCCACGATTGCGGGCACGAAAGCAGACGACATTGTTGGCCTGCCCGGTCGCTACGGCCATGAGCGCGAGCACGATGGTGCCACACCCTGCGCCGCCACCTGACGTCACGCCGGCGAAGAAGCGCAGATGCGGAATGCCGAGACTATAGATGAGCGCCAGCTCGGTGTTGGTCTCGATGTCGTAGCGAACGACCCCATCGATGTCCTTCGGCGTCAGGCCGGCATCGGCAATCGCCGCGGCGATCGCTTCACAGGCGACGCGATGCTCGGTCTTGCCGATCTGTTTGCTGAACTCGGTCTGCCCGATGCCGATGATGGCGGCTTGGTCACGAATGGAGGTCATTGGCGGATCGGGGGGTCAGATCATCAGCGGCAGGCTGGTGTCGGCGGTGCTGAGCAGGCGGACCCGCAGGTGGGAGTCCGCGTCGCCAAGGGCGTGCGGGTTGGGATGAAGCAGC
>JBGOUW010000376.1:0-4996 GCA_041477755.1 Binatia bacterium | reverse complement strand
ACCAAGGGACAGCTTTCGCTCGGGCCGTCGCCACCACAGCCGGCCAGCAGTGCCGCGGCGGCAAGAATCAATGCGAGGCGCTTCATCACTTTCCCCCTCCCGGTTAAGTCAACAATGCAGCGCGCGCAGATGTACCAAAGCCACGGCGGCCACGCCAACGGTTTGGCGAGCCGCCGTGCACGAGTCACGGGCCGAGCTATTGGAGGACCAGACCGCCGGTCCTGAGGCGGATGAACCGCCGCTGGTAGAGATAGGCGTCTGGACCGATCTGCAGGACAACCGTCACACCGACGTGATCCGACCCCGCAAACATCGTCAGATCGCCCCCGCGGCCGATGAAACTCATCCGCACCGAGCCGTCGGCGAGCTGATAGATCAGCATCGTGACGGTGAAGCCGTTCACGGTCCCACGGAAGAGTCTGCGACTCCCCAGCACCGGGAAATTTTCCAGCAGGCCGAGATCAAAAAAGACCTCGTTGTTGCCATCGGTCACCCTCAGCGTCACCGGGCCGGTGAGACTGGACGGCGGCAGAATCAGTCCGCCCGCAAAAGTGACCAGGCTGCGCACCCCGCTGACGGGAGCGATGCTCCCTCTCGGACGACTGAAACCCTGGATGTTGAACGAGAACTCGTTCCCCGCCAGCGTGCCGACCGTATCGCTCGCCAAGAACACGGTGATCCCGTTCAACGACACATCCAAGCTGACCGGATCGCTGAGAGCTGCGCCGAGGTTGGGGAATAGCGTCATCCGATACGGCCCATCGAGTGCCTTGGGTATCGAGACGCGCACTTCGGGCTGCGTGTCGTTGTCGAAATCGCCCTGCTCATACATCGAGCCAGGAATCAGGTTCAGATTGCTGCGGACGATGCGATCGAGCGGGTCGCGCACTTCCGTGTTCACCGGGCCTTCGGAGTGTACCTGCAGCTTGAGGGCTGGGTTGTCGGCGAGGAATACTTCGCGGCTCTTGTCCGCGTTACCACCCGTGATGTCACAGGTCGAAGTGAACGCGATGTGAGTGCCGTCGGCGCTGATGCGCGGGTTGGTGTTCGCGCAAGCGGCCGTGTCCGTGAGCTGCGTAAACGTTTTGCGCGTCGAGTCGTAGAGCAGGATCTCGGTGTTGTGATCGGGATTGCCGCCGGTGGCATTGAAGGTCGCAGAGAAAGCCACCCAGCGGCCGTCGTCACTCACCGTCGGCGTGTCGCCGTCGAAGACGCCAGCCGCGGTTTTGCTGATCACCGATGGGCGAAATCGGTTCATCAGAAAGATGGCGCTGGCAAACTCGGGATTGACGTTGCCGATGTTACTCGATGACACGAAGGCAATGAACTGGCCGTCGGCACTGATCGAGGCGGGGCCGCTGGCGCCATTGCCGGCCGGGTCGTTCGTCAACTGGAGCACTCGACGCTGCAGGTAGTCGTACACCATCAACTCTTGGCTGAAATCGGCATTGTGGCCGACCAGGTCGCTGGTGCTCTGAAACACGACGAAGCGGCCGTTCGCGCTGATGGCCGGTTGCAGGCTTTCGCCGATGGCATCCACGTCATTGGTCACCATCAGGTTGTAGGGCAGCCGGTACAGAATCACTTCATTGCTGAAATCCGGATTGCGGCGCGTGAGGTTGCTGTTGGTCTCGAAGGTGATGCGCGTACCGTCGCCGTTGACCGATGGGTGCGCGCTGGAACCGTCGCCATTGATATCACGCGTGACTTGGTAGAAGTGCCGCCCGATGCGGTCGTAGCGGACGATTTCATCGCTGCCATCGGGATTGGTGCGGACATAGTCCGCGCTGGTGGTGAACGCGATCCAACGCCCGTTGGCGCTGATCGACGGGTCCTGTCCGCCAAGAGTCGTGACCAGCGTGTACATATTGGTGATCGATTCGTAGACGAAGACGTTGACGCCACCCGGGTTCAGGCCGGCGACGTTACCGTTGGTGCTGAACGTCGTGTAGCGCCCATCGGCACTGAGGGACGGCACGCTCGTGGTCCGCGCCGCCGGCAAATTGGTGACCTGGATGACGTCGGCCGAAGCCGGCGTGACCCCGATCGCAGCGAGAAGGGCCGCAACCGCAACGGTGATGTAACGCATGGTTGAATTGGACCATCGCCTGCCCACATCTGTCAAGTCAGATTCGCCTGCGGTGTCAGAATCGTCTGCGGTGTCGGAATCGCGTGCGGTGTTGGAATCGCGTGCGGCGCACCGCGACGAGAGTGCCGCGGACCCTCAAATGACAAGCGGCATGGGCAAATGGCAAGCGGCATGGGATCTCCCGCCACGACGGGCGTATGATTCGCTTCTGATTCCGCTCGGGCGCGGTGATGTCATTGCAATCGCCAGGCGATCGTTATAGCGTTCGCGCCCTTAATTCAGAACGGACACGCAAACGTCGCCGATGGGGTCGCTGCTGCTTTGGTGGGTCGTGCTTGAAGGGCTCGGCCTGCTCGCGTTGCCGATCACCTTCCGCATCTTTGCCGCCGCCGACGACCGCGGCTACCCGTTCGCCAAGATCACGGCGATCCTCCTGATCACCTACGTGTCGTGGGTGATCGCGTTCCTCGGGGTACCGTTTCATCTGGCCCTGATCGCCGCCTTGGGGCTGTTGGTTGTCACCAGCGGCTTCCTCGCCGCACGGCAAGCATCCGCAATGGCAGCCTGGTTCAGCGGTGGCGGACGCACCGCAATGTTGCGCCTCATGGCAGTGTGGACGGCGGGATTCCTCTTCTTCGCCTGGCAACGGTCGCTGATGCCCGACATCTTCGGCGCCGAGAAGTACATGGACTTCTCGTTCTTCAACACCCTGGTGCGCAACGACGTGATGCCACCGCAAGATCCCTGGATGGCGGGCAAGCCGTTCAACTACTACTACTTCGGCTATCTCATGTTCGCGAATCTCGCCCGGCTCGCACCTGGCCTGCCGACGCAAGTGTCGTACAACCTGTGCGTGGCCACCGTCGCCGGCTTGCTCGCCAGCGGCGTCGTCGCGCTGGCGTTGCGGCTGACGCGGCGCTGGGGGTTTGCGCTGCTCGCCGGTGCGATGGCGGTGATCCTCGGCAACCTCGATGGCTTCATCCAAGTGTGGGAGAAAAACTCGCTCACCACCCTTGACTACTGGCGCTCGACCCGCGTGGTCGCCAAGGGCGACACCATCAATGAGTTTCCGTTCTTCAGCACCATCCACGGCGACCTCCATCCGCACTTCGTCGTGCTGCCGGTCACCATGTTGCTCTTGGGATTGTTGCTCGACACCAAGCTGTTTGCGCCACGCGAGGGCGACGACGCGAATTCGTTCGCGGCGTTGGCGCCCTTTGGCTTGCTCGCCTTCGTCCTCGGCTCGATGATCGCCATCAGCACTTGGGAAGCACCGGTCGGGTTGATGGTCGTCGTGCTGCTCGCCGGCCGCTACCAGCCGTTGCGGCCGCTGCTCGCACGGCCGCGACTGACGCTGGCGCTGCGCACGGTCGGCGTGTTGATCGGCGGCTACGTGCTCTTCCTTCCTTTCTATCTCAACTTCACTGCGCCGACGGTGTCCCCGGGCGCCAACGAGTTGTGCGTCGGCTCGGCGTGCATCAAGCTGGCGCAGACCTCGCTCGCGGAGTTCCTCACCGTCTTCGGCATGCTGCTGTTCGCGCCGGCGGTGCTACTGATGGTGCACAGCAGCCTACGGCTGCCGACCGCCGGTGAAGCGCGGCACCTGCTGCTGGCCGCGGTCGCGTTCGGCGTGGTGATCGCCGGACTCGCCGGCAACGCCGTGATCGTGTTGCTCGCGGCCCTCGTCATCGCCGCGTTCGCGTGCGCCTACAGTCCTGACACCGACACTGCGATTGACACCGACCGCGCCGGCTACTTGCTGGTGCTCGCCGCCGGCATCGCGCTGCTGGCGTGCGAGTTGTTCTATCTGAAAGATCCGTACGGCGAGAAGCTGTACCGCATGAACACGGTGTTCAAACTGTACTTCCAGGCGTGGATTCTGCTCTCGATCGCCGCGCCCTGGTGTTTGCAAAAATTGCTCGAGCGCGCGTGGGCGTGGGCGCCGACGCCGCGTGTGATCGCGGTCGGGATGAGCGTCCTGGTAGCAGCGTGTTGCGCCTATCCGCTGGGCCTGACTGCCAATCATGCCAACGGCGCGGCGGGACGCGCGACGCTCGACGGCACCGCGTATCTGCAGCGCGAGCATCCCGACGATTTCGCCGCCCTCGATTGGTTGCGCAAGAACGTCAGTGGCCTCCCCGTCATCGTCGAGGCCACCGGCGACCCGTACTCGTACTACGCGCGCTTCTCCGCCAACACCGGCCTGCCAACGCTGATGGGCTGGGCCAATCACGAAGGGCTATGGCGCAGTCACGAGCACGACGTCGAGCAGCGCAAGAGCGAGGTCCGCCGCATCTACGATGCGCCGACGCTCGCCGAGATCACGCCGCTGCTGGATGGCTACGGCGTGCAGTACATCCTCGTCGGCGAACTCGAGCGCAAGGACCATCCGCGCGGCGTCGACAAGTTCGGGGCATTGCCGGTTGCGTTCCGTCAGGGCAACACCGTCGTCTATCGACGGGGAAGTTGAAAACGCAAAACGAGAAGTTGAAAGCACGTTGGTATTGACCTCCGGCTTTCACCTTTAGGCTTTCGACCCAGCGATCGCCCATGCGTATCTTGATCGCGCTCACCTACTATCGGCCGCACGTCAGCGGCCTGACCATCTATGCGCAACGGCTCGCGCAAGGACTGGCGCAGCGCGGACACACGGTCACCGTGCTAACGTCGCGCTTCAATCCGACGCTGCCGGTGCGCGAGCGGGACGGCAACGGGGTAGAAATCGTCCGCGTGCCGGTAGCCGCGAGCGTGAGCAAGGGCGTCATCATGCCGCTGTTCCCGTTCTACGCCGCCGCGTTCATTCGGCGGCACGACGTGGTCAACGCGCACATGCCGCAGTTCGAGGCCGCGTTGCTCGCCGGCCTCGGCCGTGCGATGGGTCGCGGCGTGGTGCTTACCTATCAGTGT
>JBGOUW010000086.1:0-12462 GCA_041477755.1 Binatia bacterium | reverse complement strand
TACTCGTCGTCGTCCAGGAGTTGATTGAGTTTGGCGAGCAGCTTGGGCGGCAGGTAGTGCCCCGGTTGCAACCAGGTGAGCACCTTGCCGTCGCTAACCGCCGGTTCGAGGGCATAGCCGACGATCTTGCCGGCCTTGCTCGCGCGCATCGCGACGCCGGGCTGGGTGGAGCTGGTGAGCGGATCGCCGACCGCGACCAGACCGTTCTCGGTGGAGAATTTCATCCGCACACGACCAACGACGCCAACCACGGTCTTCGTCGGAGTGATGAGGTGTGCGTTGTCACCGGCGACACGAGTGAGCCCTTCATCAAAGACGATCCCGGCAGTGTCGGAAACGATGCCGACGATCGCGTCATCGTACGCAGCGTTAGCGAGACGCACCGTCGCCTTGTCGCTGGTGACCGGTGCCAAGGCAACCAGATCGCCGGGCTCGGTAGGCACTTCGCTGACGAAAGTCTCCGCCAGATCGAGAGCCAGACACAGAAACGGCGCGAGGGGGGGAGGCGTGACACAAGTCGATTTGAAACCTTTCGCGAATACTGTGCCATTCACTGCCAAGCGGTCGTTTCCCACATCGGGGAAGCCGACGCTGACGTTTCCGGTGGCGAGATCGGCGGCAATGAGATTCGTGTCGCCGTTACCACTGCTGTTGCCACGGATAAACAAACCACTCCCCCGCACATCAATGAAGGCGTTGCGGTTCGGTGTGTCGTACAAAACACGCACGGCGTCCTGACCAAGGCTCGGATCGCCGCGCATGAACATCACTGGATTCACATGGGCGAGCGTGCCGCCGAGGCGCACGGGACCAGCAAAATTGGCGGCATATGCGGACGTACCGAGTGTCGCGGAAAACCCGCTGACGGACTGAACCGCCTGAAGGCCGATGCCCGACGCGCCGGTTGCTGAGCCGAACACACCGGTGCCGCTACTACTCTGGCCGAACATTGCGTTGCCACTAGTGGTAATACCCTGCACGCCGTCACCGGATGATGGACTAAAGCCCCGCACCCCAACGCCGTTGCCGTTGTCCGACTGACCGTAGACCCCAAAGGAGCCAGTGCTGGTGTAACCCTTCACACCCGTGCCACTGATGCTCTGGCCGTGTACGCCCTCGCTCTGATCACTGACGCCCTCTACGCCGAAGGCGGATGTCGCGGCACCGACCACGCCGGCGGGAGAGACGAATTGATTGACCCCGCCGCGCGTCCCGAGCACGCCGATTCCACCGGGAGACAAACTATTCCCGAACACGCCGACGGCCTGGCCGCTGGTGCCTCGAGCGACTCCGTACACGCCTCTGGCGCCGGCGAAGGTGCCGGTCGTCGAGGACGTTTCCCCGCGCACGCCGATGCCGGTGGTACTCGCCGATTCGCCGACGACGCCCGACGACGCGGTGGTGTTGGCATAGCCGAACACGCCACTGCCCGCCGCATCGGCGTATGGCACCGACGCGGCCGGGTTGAGATTGATGCCCACGGCGCCGATGCCCGAAACCCCCAAGCTGATGCCGCGCACGCCGTTGCCATCGCTGCGGTCCGATTGGCCGATGACACCGTCCCCACCCGAAGGCGCGTACCCGTCGAGCGCATGAGCGGCCCCCGAGTTCGTCGTGTTGGTGATCGCGAACGCGGCGGCCGCGGCCGCCCCCGTTTGTGCCACCGGCAGCGTGAACCCGACCTGATTCTGCCAACTCACCACCGACCCGTTCGACATCAGCACTTGTCCGTTTGCTGATCCCGTGGCGCTGACCTCGGTGGCGTCGACGCACGTCGCGCACGACAGGTCGCTCGCCGGCCCGCCCTTGCTTGCACTGCCGGCAAAGTTGAAGCCGACATCGGCGGACACGATCGTGCCGTCGGCGATCTTCGCCGAGGTGATCGCATTGTCCTTCACCTGAGTGGTGTCGACGGCGTTGATGCTCAGCTTGATGTTGGTCACTACGGCGTCGGGAATATTCTGGCTGAACAGCGCGTACGGCGTCGCCGTCACTTGCTGGCGTGGACTGAGCGCGTTGAAGCCGCCGCTGCCGCTGGGGCAGCGGGCGGCGAGTTGCAGGAAGCGATCGCTGCCGTCGAAGGCGGTGCCGCCGAAGTCGATCTGCGTGGTGAAGACGCCGTTAGTGACGGTCACGTTGTTTTGCGTCAGCGTGCCGCCGATCTGCACGCCCCCGGAGACGACGGGAAAGAGGCTGAACTGTACATCGCAGCTCCCGCTCACCGGGCTGCCGCTCTGCACCACCTGCCCTTGGTACGTGAACCCCGTCCCCACTGCCTGCGCGCTCGGTGCGATGCCGAGCGTTGCGGCGGCAATCGTCACGAACCACGCAACTGCCAGTCTTCGGATCTTCATGCTGCCTCCCTCGAATTGGAACGCTCCGGCGCGGCCATGTTCGACCTACTTAGAGATCGAACACGCGTCACTCCGTGGTACCGTCCTACGGCGCCGCGTACGCACCAATGTCGCAGGAAGCGCGGGACCAACCCCGCTGATCGGTAGCGAACGTCGCGCACTGCACGGGGCCGCCCGCACCGATGGCGGGGCTCGTGCTCGACAACTTCATCGTTTTGGTGCCGCCGCCGTTCTTGGCCAGGGCCCCGACGTGTGGATTGATCGCGGTAAGGTCGCCCGCTGCGCTGGCGAGTCCGCAGTTGTTCGTCGGATCTTGGGTCAGGTTGTGGCCGTTATCGATGACCGTACCGGCGACGTGCACGCAATCACCGCCCGAACTCTGACTGTTGGCGATGATGGTGTTGGCGACGGTCAGGGTGCCGCCTTCGTGAGCGATGTTGCCGCCAACGCCGTCGCCACTGAAGAGACTCTTCGGAGCCTTGTTGCCGCTCAGCGTGCAATTGGTGAGGGTCAGCGCACCCTCGTTGTAAATGCCGCCGCCAGCGGCGAAGGATGGGCCGAAGGCCGGGACCGCGTTGCCGTTCAGCGTGGAGTTGTTGATCGTTGCCGTGCCGGTGCCGGCGTTGTAGATGCCGCCGCCGAAGCCT
The DNA here is from genome assembly GCA_041477755.1 of Binatia bacterium. GTDB lineage: Bacteria > Desulfobacterota > Binatia > HRBIN30 > JACQVA1 > JACOST01. Next base: position 9,461 of record JBGOUW010000086.1, on the reverse strand, counting down.
CCCGCGGACGAGTTGCCGTTCAACGTGGAGTTGTTGAGCGTAAGCGTACCGCGGTTCGCAATGCCGGCGCCGAGCCCGGCACCGACGCCCGGAAGCGAGTTGCCGCTCACCGTGGAGTCGTTGAGCGTCACAACGCCACCGATGACGTTGTAGATACCGCCACCGTCGCCGCCGGGATTCTTGTTGCCGCTCACCGTGGAGTTGTTGAGGGTCACGATGCCGCCGTTGGCGTTGTAGATGCCGCCGCCCAAGCCGGCCAGGTTCTTGTTGCCGCTCAGCGTGGAATTGGTGAGGGTCAGCACACCGTCATTGTAAATGCCGCCGCCGTGGCCGCCCGCAGACGAGTTGCCGCTCAGTGTGCAGTTGGTGAGGGTCAGGAAGCCGCCATTGAAAATGCCGCCTGTGCTGGCCGTTGACGAGTTGCCGCTCACCGTGCAGTTGGTGAGCGTCAGCGTGTCGAAGTTGCTGATGCCGGCACCATCGCCCCCCGCCGCGCCGTTTTTGATCGTGAGGTCGGAGATAGTGGCCGTGCCGGAGTCGATCTCAAACACCTCCGTGATCTTGTTGCCGTCGATGGTCAACGAGCTGGCACCCGGGCCGAGGATCGTGACGTCGTCGAGGATCTTCAGGAAGACCCCGGTGGTCAGTTTGATGGTTGTTTTCGGCGGCAGGTCGAACACGATGGTATCGGCACCGCTGCCGGCGGCGCAGCCGCCTTGTGCTGTGTCGCTGTTAGAGGCGGAGAGCGCATCGCGCAATGTACAACCCCGGCCGCCGGTGGTGTCAGTCGTGTCATTCACCGAGATGGCGGTGGCCGAAGCAACCAGGGGCACCAGCAGCAAGAGGCCGCCGCCGAGAAGGGCAGTTGCGCGCAAGCGGTTGGCAACCAATGCAACGAATGAAACACTAGAATGTCTGCTCATCGGGAAGCTCCTTTCGATCGATGGTTTTCAAATAGTGGATGGACCTCATCCCCGTGCGCTGCCACCGCGTCGCGTCGTTGGGATCAGGTCAGAAGTGTACGGAACTCGTCGTGCGAACCTGCCGGAGGTCATGGTGCCAACCCGTCGTATTGCAGCACCACGACCGCATCGCCGAAGTACTGACCGTCGAAGGCCGGGGTCGAGGACATGAGGCGGTAACCCGTCGCATCGCCGAGCGTCAACTGCGTGCACGCACCCGCCGGCACGGCGCCCTGTGGCGGACGTTGTCCGCTGGGGTCTTCACCGGCGAGCACGAGGTACGGAAGGCTCAAGGTGTTGGCGTTCATGTTGGCGTTGAAAATGACGGCATGAGCGACGTGTGTCGTTAAGGCTTGTTGCAGCACCGGCAGTGGCTGCGTCGTGTCGTCATCGGTGCACGGCAACCCATCGGGGCCGTAGCCGTCCGGGATGCCGTCCGGCACCGGGTTGCCCGTGACGTTGTCCTTCACATCATCGAGCCCACCGTTGCCGCCCTGCGACGCTGGCGTGTGCATGATCACTTCGAGCGGATACGCTACCACCATGTCTCCCGGACCAAACGCGTCGGTGCCTGGAAAGAGGTTGGAGGTGCTGTTGCACACATGCGGTAGGAGCGCGTAGTGGCTGTGCGGATTCTGCCCTTGTGTTGCTAGTCCGATATTGAAGGCGTTGCAGTCGAGATCCTCCCGGCAAGCGATGCTCCGGTCCGACCGGGCGGGGCCGAGACAATATTCCGCATTCTGCGGGTCACAATCAGCGTCCTTGCCACAGCGGACCGACGCTGGGCCGCCGGAGCTGGTGACGCACACGCCACCGATCACCACGCCGTGATTCTCGCTGCAGTTCGGGTCAAGTGCGCGCCCGTTCTCGAAGAAGAAGCCGGGCCGGTTGCCGCTGCTGTCGTGATTGGCGTCCAAGGTGTAGCTGGGCGATCCGAGGTAGTAGTTGAAGCCGCAGCCTTGTGGGTTGCAGCACAGAATCCCCCGTCCGTCGCTCTTGGGCCGCGCGCAGATGGTGGCCACGCCTGGAATCGTGGTCGGGTCGCAGCTCGAACGGGTGGCGATCAAGTCGACACTCGCGCTGCCGATGTTGCCGCCAGCTACGGCCTTCGTCTTGAAGTTGAAGACGAAGCTGCAGGTCGCCGTTGGGAAGTCGTAGGTGGCGAAAGCGCCGGTTGGCGTCTGGAGGAACGAGAGTCGCGACGAGACGCTGAAGCGCAACCGCTTCTCGCCGATTTGCGGGATCATCCCGCTGGTCGCGACGCCACACCACGGCAGCAGACCGCTGGCATTGGCGATGAAGAGTCCGAGCGCAATCATCACGGGTTGCATTGCTCGCTTGACCAAACGTTTCATGGGTGTCCTCCTCTTGTCGCGCTCGGGGGCAGTCAGCTAGTGGCCGAATACGTCGCCGGTTGTCCCGAATCCGAACAGGGTGAGCGCTTTCGGCTGGCGCAGCGTGGTGAGATCGAAGGCGGCTCTTTGCGCCGACGACACTACACACCGCAAACGATAGGCCCCATCGCCGGCAAGACACACACCATCGGGTCTGCTCGGGGCGTTGCATTGCACGTTGGTGCTGCACAGCGTGCCGGCGGTACTGCGATTGGTGCATACACCGCTGGTCGGCTGGTCGATCACCAGCTCTTCGCATACCGCCGCACTCGCCGCTTTGCCCTGCTGCACGGCATCGAAGGCGCCGTAGCTGCCACAGGTGCCGTTGGGGCACGCCACGGAAGGCGAGCAGGCCTTGGCGTCCCGATCGCCGCCGTCGCAGCGCTGGCAGCCAGTCGAGATGCTCGCGATGGCCGCTCCACTCAGCTTGGCAAGCTTGTCGGTCAGCTTCTTGCCGGTCGCCACGGTTTCACACGCCCCGGCGATCGCGTTCACAGATTTGAGCGCGGCCTTGATCGTCGCGTCCATTGCCTGCGCCTTGTCAGTGACACCTAAGCGGCAATTGCTGGGATCCGCTGCCCGGTCACACGCTTCCAGCGCCGTCAAGCAATTCGCCACCTGCCGGTCAGTGTCGGACTGGAGTCTCGCCAGCGTGGTGTGCACGGAGCGATTGCAGACAGCGATGGCTGCCTTGCTGGCGGCGTGTACGCTCGAAGCCGTAACCAGCGCTGCGGCCAGGGCCGCGACGGCGGTCCAGTGATATCTCTGCATCGTTTTCATCGTTCCTCCTTCCGGTGATCCATCCTTGCGAATGGCACCGGCTCGTTGATTCTTCTCCGCGCACCGAGAGCGCTTCACGAATACGACTCATGATCCATGGTGGAGGTGGCGCCCCTTGATGCCCTCTGCGCGCCGAGGGACCGCGATCTGACGGGCCGCGCCGTGCAGTTCATCTGCTCCATACTTGTGGCCGCTCTGGGTCGGGGAGATACACACAGCGGGCCCCGGTCTTGATAGCGGCGCTGAGGTGGTAGCCGAGTCCGGGATGGTACTCGGCAATATTGCGAATGGCGGCCTTCACTCGCTTCGTGACCGCCAGCCTCGCGCGTTCCGGGTTGGACTGTCCGTTCGACTCATCCCCGTTCGCTGGTGCCGACGCGAGCAAATCGGTCACTGCAAAACGTTGACCTGGATGGCGCAGCAATTGGGCGAGATACCGCAATCCCTTGCCGTCGCGCAGACGGAACAACGTGCCGGCGTACTCGATCGTCCAGTATTCGCCTTCCTGCCGGAACAAGGCAGGGCGAATGACCCCGAGGACCTGTCTAGACATATGACCTCTCAACTAAAGAGGCGTGACGTTCGACGGCACAGTGTGCCTCGAAGAGGGCACAAACACCGCGGGACTCGACCAGCTAAATCTGCAAGGCGGCGCCGAGCACCGCTCAGTATGGCCGGCGGAGTTGCCTCAAACGACTCGTAGGATCGGAGTGTCGGAAGGGGGTTGATAGGTGCAGTAGTAGCCGGTTTTGATGGTGAGACTCAGATGCCGCGCCAAGCTCGGATGCAGTGATCGGATCGTTTTCAGCGCGGCTTTGATGCGCTTGGTCACGGCCAAGCGGGCGCGCTCGGCGTCGCGCGCCGCAGCCCGATCGCGGCCGCCAAGACCGACCGCCGCCGAGAGCTGTTCGCCGATCAGATCCATTTCGGTACGGGCTCGTTCGCTGCGGCCGCGGTCGTTGTTGCGCTCCGCCTCCTGCAGCTCCTCGCGCAGATTGTCGACGCGGCGCGTATATTGCGCCTTGGCCGTGGCATCCAACAGCGGCATCTTGAAATCCTGGTGCTCGCCGTCGCCAAACTCCGCGCCGTTTCCATTGCCGGCCAACTGCTGCGCCGCGAGGTCGAGGACGTGGAACTCACGGTCGGGGTAACGAATCAGGTGCGCGAGGTACTGTAGTCCCTTGCTGTCCTTCACACGGAACGTGCTGCCGTCGAAGGCGATCGTCCAGTAGCTGCCTTCACGGCGGAAGGTGTTCGTGAGTCGTGACTCGTGAGTCGTGACTCGGGCGTGGGCTTCGGCCTGTGGATCAGAGACCAGAGGCCCTTCGACTCCGCTCAGCACGGGTAAGAGACGGGAAACCTTTTCCTCCAGTCTCTTCATTCCCAGCTCGCGCGCGGTGCTATGAGCGTCCGCTAGCAGACTCAACGCCGTCTCGCGGTCACCGGGCTTCCCGCGGGCGAGCAGCGCTTGCGCGTAGGCGTGCTGCGTCAGTGTCAAGTGAGGTCGGGCACGCATGCGCGTATTGAACGCGATCGCATCCTTGAAGTGCCGAACTGCGTCATCCCAGCGCGACATGGTTGCTGCCAAGGCGCCGAGGTAGTGTGCGCAGCAGCCAAAGTAGGCACCGACATTAGTGATGACTGCGGCGCGCTCGGCGTAGGGTTTGAGCAATTCGTACAGGGTCGCCGCGCGTTCGGTGTCGCCGAGGAAGGTACAGGTGGCGCTAAGGAACGCCAGACTGGGAAGGAGGTTTCCGTCCCGGGGCCAATCGGCAAAATCGGTCGCTGCTATCTGATTGAACTCGCGCCGCGCCGGCCCCTCGCACCCCAGCTCGGCATAGACACGCGCCAAAAGACTGCGCAGGCCTGGCACTTCAAGGTGCTGCGCGATGGCCGCTTCCATGAATGCAACAAACCCATCGAGGGGCTCTCCGGTCAACAGCGCGAGGTTCAGCGTGTGGGCGGAACTGAACTGCGCCGCCGCCGTCTCGTGCCACTTCATCCCGGAGGCATGCGCCGCCGTCGCGAGACGCTGCGCGTCCTCGAAGCAGCCAAGGATGGCGGCGCGTGCGGCCTGGAACAATTCAACATGAAAGGCGTGATACGGTTGCCGCAACTCCTCCGCCAGCCGCGCGCAGGTATCGAGGTCGGCCTCGAACTCGTCGAAGTTGCCGAGTTCGAGCGCATCGTTGGCCCGCCAGAAGTGTGCCTGGAACACCAGATGCCGATCACCCGATTGACGGGCGAGGTGCGCGATCTCGGTGGCGATCGCGATGCGTTCGGCTTGATTGCCCGGTCCCCACCCGGCGACGTGTTGGGCGTTCAGCACAAAGGCCAGCGCGTTGCGATCGCCGATTCGCCGCGCCATAGAGGCGGCCTGGTCGCACAAGGCGGTTCGACGGTCGGCGGCGGGCATGTAGATGAGTGCCGTCGCCAGGCGCCCGAGTAGCCGCGCATGGAACGCGCTGTCCTCCGTGCCCCAGCATTGAATGGCCTCTTCGAGCAGGCTGACCTGCGTCGGCTCCGTCACGCCCGCCTCGCCATGCGCGAATCGCACGCCGAAACCCAACGCAGCGCGGCTGAGGTATTCACGCAGCCCGAGCCGGCGTGCGATATCGGCGGCGCGCAGCACTGTCTCCTTCGATAGCGCGGTCTTGCCGGCGCCATTCAGCGCCTCGCCGAGGCCGAGCAACAACTCACAGCGCTGCCGGTCATGCCGATCGTTGTCCGCTGGCGCGCCGTCCTGCGAACCGCGTAACGACGCATCCACGCCGAGCTGATAGAGGCGCACTGCCTCTTCGTACGCGAGCAGCAGCAAGGCGCGGTCACCCGCGCGTTGCGCATAGGTGACCGCCTTCTCGTTCTCGCCGGCTTCGAAGAAGTGGTAGGCGAGTTCGGCCAGCGTCTCTTCCGCATCGGGCCGCCGCTCGATCGACTCACCCACGGTTCGATGCAGCTGCTGGCGCCGCGAGGTCCCCAGCTCTTCGAAGAGCGTCTCGCGAATCAGCGCGTGCGCGAAGCGACCGCGGCCCGATCCGTCGAACCCTTCGAGCACCTGCGCGGCCACTGCCTCGGCGAGGAGATCGCCGGTCTTCAGTGGTCGGTCCCCGATCGACGCAGAGCTGGCTACCGGTGATCGACTACCGGCCACTGTTGCCTCCAACACGTCGAGCCGAAATTCGCGCCCGATCACGGCGGCGGTGCGCAACACCTCTCGGCACGCGCCGGATAGCGGCGCCAGATGGCGCCCGATGACCGTTTGCACGTTGCTCGGTACGGTGATGTTCCATCCACTCTTTGCCCGTTTGTCTAACCGCCCGTCACTGAGCAGCACTTGAACGAACTCGCCGACGAACAGCGGGTTGCCCTCGGTGCGCTCATGCAGCCGGGTGACCAGCGCAGCCGGGGGCTCGACTCCGGCACTCGCCTGGATGAACTCGGCAATCTCGCTCGCGCTCAACCCGCGGAGCACCAACCGCTCCGTGCCGGACTCGCGCGCCACGTCAACCAAGGTCTGCGTGAGCGGATGCTCGCTGCGCACTCCCACATCGCGATGCGTCCCCAAGACCAGGAGCGGTAGCTCACGCAACCCGCGCGCGACGAACTCCAGCAGCAGCAATGACGAATGATCGGCGCCGTGCAGATCATCAATGACAATGACCAACGGCGCCTGCTGTGCCAGCTTGCCCAGGAACCGCGCGACGCTATCGAACAGCCGGAAGCGCGCTTCCGGCGAATCGCTTGTCGGACTCTGCCGCAGGTCGGGCCACTGCTCACGCAGGGCCGGGACGATGAGCGCCAACTCGGCGGCATCGGCGCCCAGCGCGACTCGCAACGCCTCGCTCTCAAAGTGCGTCAGGCCGGCGCGCAGAACTTGCACCCACGGCCAAAACGCCGGGGCGCCTTCGCCCTCATAACAGCGCCCCCATAGCACCGCCCCCCCGCGCTCGCGCGCATAGGCAGCAATTTCCTCTGCGGTGCGTGTCTTGCCGATCCCAGGTTCACCGCCGAGCAGCACCAACCGCCCGCGACCGGCGAGGGCATTGTCTACACCAGCACGAAGTACCGCTATCTCGTGTTCCCGCCCGACGAAGAGTCGGGCGCGAGAGCCGGAAGTAGAAACCGTGGAAGGCGAAGAGCTGGACACCGACAGCCGGTCGGCAGCTGGAGACTGTCCGCTAGGACGAGGCTCCGGCGCTTGGATGGCTGCGAGCTGATGGAGTTCCTGCAGCGCCTGCGCCTTCGCGATGAGCGGGCTCATGCCAAGCTCGCTCGCCGTTGTCAGCGCCACATGCAGCAGCGCGCCAGCCTTCGCGCGGTCACCCGCGGCGTCTCGCTGCAGCAGCAGGCGCGCGTAATCGGTCTGCGTCAGCGCCAGATGTGGCCGCGCGCCCATGCGCGAGTTGTGTGCGATGGCATCCTCGAAGTGTAGTGCCGCTTCATCCACGCGGCCGAGCGTCGCGGCCGTCAATCCCACGAAGCGCGCCACGGAGCCCCAGCTCGGATCGGGTACGTTGCGCGTTTTGAACGGTAGGAGCCGCGGGTAGAGCAGCGCCGCCCGGCGCGGGTCGTTGAAATGCGCGGCGAACTCGCTGAGGACTGCCAGCGCCAGCAGCCGGTTCGTGCGCGAGATATCGGTGAAATCATGGGCGGCGCACGCCTCGAATCGCGCCCGCGCGGAAATCTCATCGCCGACCGCGTGGGCGCGAAGAATCAACGCGGTCCGCACCCCCCAGTTCCACGCCATGTCGGCCGTCGGCTGATCGATGGCGTCGCCGCGTCCGGCCGGCAGCCGTCCCTGCAGCAAGAGGGGGAAGCCAATCTGGATCGGGAACATCTGGAACGCCCGCGGCTCCTTCGCGCGCTGGCCCAGCTCCAGCGCCTCGCGCGCAAACCGTTCGGCGTCGGCAAAGCGCCCGCGGAAGGTGGCGAACGTGGCGCGCCAATATGGAATCCAGTACAGCCACTGCGCCAGCTGCAGCGTGGCGGCGCAGCGTGCAAGGTGCTCGAGCTCGCGTTCCGCCCCCGCCACGTCGCCCAGGTCGAACAGACAGCCAAGGCGCAAACGAGACGCCTTCGCGGCGATTTCGGTCGACCGCTGCGTCTCCCCGAGCGCGACGAGCTCGTTCACCGCAGCCAAGCGCTCGTCGAGGTTCTCGGGCAGGCAGGCACAGCTGATCCACGTCTCCAGCGCGTCGCTGAGGCCCTGTGGGTCGCCGACCCGGCGAGCGACCGCCACCGCCTCGCGACTCAACTCCGCCGAGCGAGTGAAGGTCTCGACGTCGGCGCTCGCGAGCAACTCGCCAGCAAGCGCGGCGAGCAGCTTGGCCCGCAGCAGACTGTCGTCAGGACCGAGGGCTTCGAGCGCTTCCTCGAGCAGGCGGACATTGTCGGCGTCGGCGTTGGCGAGGTCGAGTACCCAGCGCGTGCCCAGCACTGCACGCGCGAACAAATCCGGGGTGCGCAGCGACCGCGCCAGCGTCACTGCCTGTTCGAACGTCGCCCGCGACGTGGCGGTGTCGACCGCACCCTTCTGTGCGTGTGCGAGTGTCAGCAGCAGCTCGCAGCGCGACAGGTCGTGATTGCCGTCGATGCGGTCGAGCGCGGCCAGGGCGATCTCGCACAGCCGCACGGCGTCTTCGTACGCCACCAGAGCCAGCGCGCGTTCAGCGGCGCGCTGCGCGTAGACCACCGCCTTGCGCAAGTCTGGTGTCGTGTCGCCCGCGAGAAAATGATGCGCAATTTCCGTCAGCAACTCTCCGACCGCGGGCGTCCGCTCCAGCGCCTCGCCGACACGCCGGTGGAGCTGTTGCCGACGGTCCGCCGACAGTTCGGCGTACAATGTCTCACGCATCAACGCGTGCGAGAAGCGGTAGACGTCTGATACATCTGTCGGGCCGATAATCTGATGTTGCACGCCTTCTTCGAGGATCTTCGTGACTGGCGTGGTGAACGAGTCGAGCGAAACCACATCGCCGACGACCGTCTCGCGAAAGTCACGGCCGATCACAGCAGCGGCCGCCAGCAGTTGCCGGCATGAAGGCGAGAGGGCCGCCAAGCGCCGCCCGATGACGGCGCTCACGGTGGCGGGCATCGGAAGGTCCGGACCGTTCTGGGGCCAGTGACCCTCGCGCTGAATCAGCTGCACGACCTCCTTGAGAAACAGCGGATTCCCTTCGGTGACCTGGTACAGTTGCGCCGCGACTTCGGGCGCGGGCACGGCGCCTGCCTGGATCTCGACGAAGCGGGTGACCTCCGCCTGACTCAAGCCACCGAGGTGCAGGTGCGCATGACCGTTGGGCTGAGTGAGCCCCGCGAGCACATC